>JACQIG010000092.1 GCA_016198605.1 Candidatus Aenigmatarchaeota archaeon
CAAGAAGGCGGCCAGCATCACACCAACGCAAGTAAGCGACCACCTGTGGCTGCTGAGCCAGGAAAAATCGCCTGGGGACAAGCCATACCATTTGACCAGGACGACTGCATATTGATATTATGGATAAAGTCAAGGCAAAGAACCCCGGATGGAAGCGCGGGCTGAGCATTGACAAGGCAAAGTATGACGTGATGCGGTCTGCCATACTTGACTGCCTGAAGAAGAGGCAGTGTACCCATACCGAAATGGCGAATTATACCGGGAAGAAGCTCAAAGGGAAATTCCCTGGCTCAATAGAGTGGTACATGCAGGTTGTCAAGAGGGATTTGGAGGGTAAAGGCGTAATTGGGAGGGTGCCAAAGACAAGCCCGCAGCTATGTGAAATCAGGAAAAGATAATCGTTTCTTAGCTTATTTAAGAGTTCAAAAACATATTATTACTAGCGTTTTGATGCATATGGTCCGTCTGGAGAGGCTGGTTTTGCAGGGGTTCAAGTCCTTCAAGAGGAAGGTTTCCATACCGTTCCCGCCGGGGTTCTCGGTGATCACCGGACCAAACGGATCGGGCAAGAGCAACATAGGCGACGCAATAACCTTTGTCCTGGGCAGGTCCTCCGCCAGGGCCATGAGGGCGAAGAAGGCGCACGAGCTGATCTTCCAGGGCAGCAAAACCAAGCCGCCTTCGGACTTCGCCAAGGTCACGCTTTACATAGACAATTCCACCTCAGGCCTCCCGCTGGACGAGAGCATGATATCCCTCAGCAGGAAGATAAACTCCAAGGGGATATCCACCTACAGGCTTAACGGCAAGGTGGTAACCAGGCAGCAGATAGTTGACATCCTGTCCCAGGTGGGCATACAGCCAGACGGCCACAACATAATCCAGCAGGGCGACGTCACGCAGGTGGTGGAGATGGACTCCGTCGGCAGGCGCCAGATAATAGACGAAATCTCCGGCATAACAGAATACAACGACAAGAAGAACAAGGCCATGAAGGAGATGGAGGTCATAGCGGGGAAGCTGAAGGAAGCTGATATCCTGCTCAGCGAAAAGCAGCAGATAATGGACAAGCTCAAGGCGGAAAGGGATGCGGCGCTGGAATACCAGAAACAGCAAGAGGAGCTTGAGAAGGTGAGGCTCGCGCAGATATACAGGGAATACACGGAGTTCCAGAAGGGCGTGGAGGGGATAGACGCCAGGGTAGCGGAGAAGGGCAGGCTGGCTGAGCAGGCTGAGAATGACGTGAAAGAGCTTGACGCCAGCCTTGAGGGGGAAGAGAAGAAGC
Organism: Candidatus Aenigmatarchaeota archaeon; assembly: GCA_016198605.1. Classification (GTDB taxonomy): domain Archaea; phylum Aenigmatarchaeota; class Aenigmatarchaeia; order QMZP01; family QMZP01; genus JACQIG01. The sequence goes on from JACQIG010000092.1 coordinate 1,286, forward strand.
TTGAGGAGCTTACAAAGGACGTGCTGAATGCCGCCGACCAGGTGGAGCTTGCGAGGAAGCTGTCGCAGGTGGAGAACGAGATTGAGAGGAAGAGGGAAAGGATCAGGTATAACCACAAGGAGATTGAGAGGATTGACACCCTGATGGGCAGGCTGAGGAGCATTGAGACATACCATTACCAGGCGCCTGGGCTGCAGAAGATACTTGAGTTCAAGGGGGTCCAGGGGAAGGTCTCCGACCTGCTGGTGGTCCCGAAGCAGTACCAGACAGCTGCTGAGGTGGCTGCAGGGGCGCACATGGGTGATGTGGTGGTGGAGACGATGGATGATGCGGTCAAGTGCGTGAAGTACCTGAAGGACAACAGGTTGGGAAGGTTCAGGTTCCTGCCCATGGATAAGATGCGCGCTGGCGCGCTAAAGAGGCAGCTGCCACCGGGTTCTTTGGGGTGGATGTCGCAGCTGGTGCACCATGAGCCGAAATATGGCGGCATAGTTGATTTTGTCTTTGGCTCCACCGCATGCGTAAAGGACATAGACGAGACAAGGAAGATTGCCGACAGGCTGTCCGTGAGGATGGTCACCCTTGACGGGGACCTTTATGAGACCTCCGGTGCATTGACAGGGGGCTTCTATAAGCCGAGGCAGAAGCAGCAGGGGTACGAGCAGGACGTGAAGCAGTACATGGAGGAGAAGAAGAGGCTTGAGGCTGAGAACTGGGACCTGCAGCAGCAGCTCAGGAAGCTGGCTGAGGACCTGGACATCCTTGCGGAAAAGGAGAGGGCGACCAAGAGGACTGACATGGAGAGGGACAGGGCAAAGCTTGACGAATCCCTCAGGAGGATAAGGGACAGGAGGAAGAGGGCTTATGAGGAGCGGGTATCCATACAGCAGGAGATAGGGAAGCTTAACATCCAGCGCGCGAAATTTGAGGCGGGGCTGGAGAACATAAAACTCCAGTGGGACGAGAACAAGGAGAAGCTCCAGGACACCGCGCCTTTTGAGGGCTACCTCAAGGAAACACAGCAGAAGCTGGACCAGCTCAGGAAGGAATGCATAGTGAAGATGCAGGGCTTCGGGCCCGTCAACATGAAGGCGATAAAGGACTATGAGGTCCTCAGCAGCGAGTTTGAGGACTTCAGGGAGAAGGTGGACAGGATAACCGAGGAGAAGAGGTCAATTGACGAGACCATACAGAAGATAGAGTCAAAGAGGGGCGAGGTGTTCATGAGGAGCCTCAACGAGGTTTCCAGGCACTTCAGGGATGTCTACCATGAGCTGACCAGGGGGGAGGCGCGGCTTGAGCTTGACGACCAGAGCAACATAGAGTCCGGCCTTCTCATCAAGGCATCGCCCCCGGGCAAGAGGCTGCTCAATATAGACAGCATGTCAGGCGGGGAGAAGACCCTGACTGCATTCTCATTCCTCTTCGCCATACAGCGCCACAAGCCTTCCCCGTTCTACATACTTGACGAGGCCGATGCCGCCCTGGACAAGCTGAACACCAAGAGGATAGTGGAGCTGCTCAAGAAGCACGCGCAGGCTGTGCAGTTCATAGTCATCTCGCACAACGACCATCTTGTAAGGGAGGCCGACCGCATCTATGGTATCACCATGGAAGAGGGGGAATCCAACGTCATGGGGATTGAGCTGCCGCAGGAGAATTGAGGATTATAAGATTATCTTTCTATTAAATGCTTCTGCCAAGTATAGGTTATGATGAAACTGAAAGTATACATAGCAGGCAAGGTCTCGCCTGACTCTGTTTTTGGCACGCACGAGTGGAGGGACGGCTTCTGCAGGGAGCTGTCAAGGCTTACGGGCTTTGATATTGTGAACCTGGACCCTGCCAGGAAGGAGGAAGACGAGAATGACAGCATGCTCATCTTCGGCAGGGACTGCTTCATGATAAGGGAAGCGGATATTGTCATTGTCAACCTGACGGATGACATCAGCGTGGGCGGGTCGCAGGAGATGCTCATCGCGAAGTATTACAGGAAGCCTCTGGTCGGGGTTGCACCTAAGGGAGGCAAGTTCAGCAAGGAGGAGAAGGAAATCCTGGGGAAGAAATACAAGGACTGGATGCACCCTTTCGTGGCCGTGCCCTGTGACAAGGTAGTGGCAAACATGGAGGGGCTGGCCGGATTCGTTAAGGAGTTCTTCTCCCAGCCAGGCCGGAAAGTTAAGGGTTTGTCTGTCCTTGATGAGGCACTGGAGTATTATGCCGGCAAGAAAAGATAGGGCCGCGATTAATCTAAAACAACTTAAACCTACATAAGTTGTTTTAGAGCTCTGGAACAACGGTATTATGGGTTATTTAGTTGTTCCAGATTAATTTAAATTTATATACTCCCATACCATATAGAAGCTATTCCGGGTGGGCATAAATGGAAACCAGACAGTATGACGTCATTGTAGTGGGCGGCGGGCCTGCCGGTTCCACCGCGGCCATGTACCTGAAGAAGGCCGGGAAGAGCGTGCTTCTCATAGACAAGGCAAAGTTCCCGAGGGACAAGATATGCGGCGACGCGCAGGGAAGGAAGGCCGCCATGGTGATGCAGGAGCTGGGAATCTATGAGGAATACAAGAAGCTGCCGGGCGTGGCCATTTATGGCCTGAGGCTTTCTTCACCCAACGGCACGCAGATAGACCTGGAGATGATAAACAGGCAGAAGGGGACACCCGGGTACGTGGTCAGGAGGATGGACTTTGACAACTTCCTTCACCAGTCCGTCGGGAAGTTCGGCGTGGAGGGGATGGAAGAAACAGCTGTGGAGGGTATAACCCTGGACGGCGATGAAAACGTCACGGAAATAAGGTGCAAGAACCTCAGGACAGGCCAGGAGGTTGCGCTTGCTGCAAAACTGTACATCGCCGCCGACGGCGCACACAGCGTGTTCGCGCAGAAGTTCGGCATGAAGAACCCGCCTGAGCACCTGATAGTGGGGATAAGGGTCTACTACAAGGGCGTGACGGGCATGGGCGACATGATTGAGATACACCTGCTCAAGGACATGATACCCGGATACTTCTGGATTTTCCCGCTTCCCAACGGGGAGGCGAACGTGGGCGCAGGCATGATAATAAAGGACATGACAAAGAAGAAGATCAACCTTGCCGACGCGCTGAAGAAGGAGATAATGGAGAACCCACTGTTCAGGGAGAGGTTCAGGGACGCGAAGCCGCTTGAGGAAGTGAAGGGCTGGAACCTGCCCATAGCGAGCCACAGGAGGAAATGCTATGCCCGCAACGTGATGTTCACTGGCGACGCCGCAGGGCTGATAGACCCGCTCAGCGGCGAGGGCGTGGGGACGGCAGTGATATCTGGAAGGATAGCGGCCACCACGGCGATAGAGGCGCTTGGGCAGGGTGGCGGCATGGAGAAATTCACCAGGCTGTATGACAAGCGCCTGTGGGAGGCAATAGGGCACGAGATTAAGGTTAACTACAGGATACAGAGGCTGGGAACCAGGTTCCCGTTCCTCATTGACAGGCTCATAAGCAAGGCAGCGAAGAACGAGGACACGAGGAAGGAGCTGGAATCACACCTGCCATATGTGGAAGGCAAGGCGGAGATAGGGACCAAGGGCTTCATCTCAAAGCTGCTTGCAGACTGAACGCTTCTTTTTATTGCAAAGAGCTAACAATATCCTATGCTTGTCAGGGACATAATGAACAGGGATGTTCTGACGATAGAACCAGACATTTCTCTGCAAGAAGCTGCAATGCTTATGATTGACAACCATGTTGGCAGCCTTGTTGTCCTGAAAGGTAACAGGATAGCCGGGATGCTGACGGAAAGGGACTTCATAAGGTTCTTTGCGGAGGGCAGCCAGATGAAAGCAGCAAAGGTGAGGGATGCAATGACAAACTATGTGATAACTGTTTCTGTCAATGCCAACATAAAAACAGCCATACAGCTGCTTAACCAGCATGCGATAAAGAAGCTGCCGGTCCTGGACGGCGACAGGCTTGCTGGCATAGTCACGTCCACCGACATTGTCAGGGCCAACCCCAGGATGCTTAAGGACATGTCGGTCCTGGGAAGAAAATGAACATAGGGGCCCGCCGGAGGTGGACGCGGGATTCCAGGGCAAGTTGTCAGGAATTCTCTCCTCCACCCTGCGACCCCGCAAGCATCGCAGCCCCGGCTTAAGGCTGCTGCATTCCTGCCCTGACCTGGTTCGCCGTTGCCACAATCCTGCGGGACAGGGCTTCTCAGTCAAGAACCCAGGCTTGCAGTGAAGCCCCGCGCCGCCCCCCGGCTTCAGCTCCGCCGTATTCGCCAAGCGCGGCTTGGTTAGCTCTCACAAGCCGCAGCTTTTTGACGGTTTGCGGTTACAGGGTACGCCAAACACCCCAGCCTAGCCCCCAGAAATAATTGATGGAGAGGCTTAAAAAGAGCTTGAATTCTGAATGGCTTTTTATTATTAAGGTGTTTACTTAGTGTTATGAAGATTCATGTTGTTGAATCGATGGACCTCAGCGATGAGCAGAAAGCCAGGCTAAATGGGCTAGGAGAAGTAAAATATTTTGATGGCCTGCCTGGCGTGGATGAGTTTTTGGAAAGGGCAGAAGGCGCCGACATCCTGGCCGTTGACTGGTCCCCTATAGACGCGGCAATACCAAGAATGAAGCACGGGGTAAGGCTGATTTCGCTTCCATTCACCGGGGTTGGCTGGGTGCCGCTGAAAGAGGCTGCCTCCAAGGGCATAAAGATAGCAAATTCGCCAGGATATTCCACGGAAAGTGTTGGCGAGTTTGGCATAGGTTTGATGCTGGCGTTGGTCAGGAAAATTGGCTTGTATTCAAAAAGCGAGCCAGCCACTGATACGGCTCCCTGCCTGTACGGGAAGACAATAGGCATTCTGGGAGCAGGGCGCATAGGCGGTTATGTTGGCAAGGTTGCAGAAACGCTTGGCATGAAAATCCTATTCTGGAGAAGGGGGGATGATATTTCAAATGTTTTGAAGAAATCCGATGTTGTCTATTGCGCTTTGCCTTTCTCTGATGAGACTAAAGGGTTGTTGGGCGAGAAGGAATTTTCGCAAATGAGGCACGGCTCTTACTTTGTGACTACTTCGCACAATCTGATATACGATCACCATGCCCTGCTGAAGGCGCTGGATAAGAACCTCACAGGGGCGGCTGTGGACTTGGAGGGCATCAAGGTAGGGGATTATAAGTCTGAGGCTTATTTGAGATTCAAGGGGCATCCCAAGGTTTTGCTTACCCCTCATGTAGCATATAAGACGGATTATGCATTAAAGCGCGGCAGGGACATGATGATAGACAACATAGAAGCCTTCATTAAAGGGGAGCCGATTAATATTGTCAATTAGCATGGCAATGAAAACAAACCTGGCGGGGATAATAAAACTGTATGATGGGATATATTCTGAGAAAAAACCGTTTTTCAGCCTCAACTATCATTGGGACACCAAGCGATTCTCATCCCTTGTGAAAAGAGGCTCAACTGTGCTGGATGCAGGATGCGGAATAGGAAAAGCGTCTCAACTGCTTGAGCGGGAAGGCTATAAAGTGATTGGCATTGATGTAAACAGGAAAGCTATTCAGAGGGCAAGAAGAGGATATCCGGATATTGAATTCCAGATTTGCGGCCTGTCTGACTTGTCCAGGTTCAAAAACTCCACTTTTGACGCGATATTCTGCAGAAGGGTCCTTGGCGATCTATACAGGATCGGGAAATTTGAAAAGGCCCTGGCAGAGCTGGCTAGGGTATTGAAGAAGGGCGGGCTGATTTACACGAGGACTTACATTGTGATAAGGACTGATTTCACCTTTGAGGATAGGAAATTCACGGTAAAATACTTCCAGAAGGAATTCGGCAAACATTTCAAGATTTTGGAATCAAAGACGCAGTACAGTATTAGAAGGGATTTCTGGGGGAAGCAGCTGAAGCTTGTAGGGAAAAAACTATAAGGAATTGTCAAAAGGAAGCATCGAGGAACTGGTCTATTAGCTCTCCCTTGAGCTTTGCGAAAAGGGCAACGGATCCCTCGGTGAACCTGACCTCGCCGCACGCGAAAGGCAGCCTGGCTGACTTTTCAACCACTTTGTCCCCGCCCTTCCCCGTGCTTGGGTAAAGGATGAACACTTCAAGGCGGTTGTTGCGGGCGTCATAGTGCTCCTCCGGAACGGCGGGGGGCTTCACGGAGTAATATAGCGTCTCGCCTGCTATTCTCGCGCCATATTGCTCCCCGTTGGTTATCTCGGTGGCCATCATGCGGAAGGCAGGATTTCCAGCACCACCTTTTCAGAAAGGTGGTGGAACCAAAGGAGGCTACCTCACTCCTTACAGTCGTTCGGTTTCGCCTTCCACGTGCGTGCCAGCAATGTTATCGCCGGACCTACAGTTGGAAGCCGTAATGAGCTGCGAAGCAGCGGTGCCTGCCGGCTTGATCCTATTTATGTAAGCCGGAAACTGCTTAGCCTCCTTTTTGCTCCACGGCTTTTTCTTGAAAAAAGCCGTGATTCGAACCTGCGAAGGGACTAACCCACTGGCTCCTTAGGCCAGCGCCGTTGACCGCTTGGCTACCTCCGCGCACCTACAATAATTGATGTGCTGTAATATATAATCCAATACAATAATTCTTCATGGTGCATAATGTCATTATAACCCCGTTTATCGGCTTAATTTCTGCTTCCATAATATACCTCATCTACCGCAACGGAGGCCCCGCGGCCTGGGCCTTCATAGCCGCGATGCTTATTGACTCCCCTAAAATTCTCATCCTGTTTGGCGTGGAAAACATAGACACGCTTTTGTTCTATTCCCACACGACAGGAATATTCCTGTTCCCCATACTACTTGTTGCCATAGACATACTTCTTATAGAACTGAGTCTGGTGAAATTCTTGAAGCCCTTCAAGAACTTCTCAAAGACGCTAAGGGAGTTATTGATGCTGGAGGACGCCATAGAAAGGCTCCAGAAGTATCATGCAATACCCAGGCCGATAAGGGTGGCGAGGCTCTATCTTGTTGCGGTCATTACCGGGGTTGTGCATCTTGTGCTGAACTTTATTATCGGATCGCTTTGAGATTTATTAACTTCAGATAATCTGCTTGCTATCGAGAGCGGGATTCCAATATTATTTGATATTAAACAATCTCTCCCCACCCTATCAGCCTCCAGCGGCCTGCCACCTGCCTTGATATTGCGACGCGCTGGCCCTTGCCCGCGCAGACAGGCATCTTTAGGCTGACGGTGACCTTCTTCCCTGGCGAGGAGACAGAGCCCACTGTCCTGTTGGGCCCTACCGCAAGCATCAGCACGTCACCGGCCTTTATCGGGGCAACAGTGAGCTCCTCCTTGGAGCCTATCACCCTCTCCAGCAGGCTTGCCGTGAATGTGAGCTGGTGGAGCACGGGGGGGAGCTTGTCTTTCAGGCCCAGTATGCTCCCTGACAGGGCATCTGACTTTGTGAAGTAGGGATCCATCTCAGTTGATATCCCCAGGAGGCCGCCGGGCCTTGCCTCCTGCAGGTCCATCCCCGCCTGCCTTATGCCTGTCACTTTCACCGTGACAGGCTCGAAGCTGTCCTTCACCTTTATCCCCGGCCTTATCTCAGCCGCATCCCCTATCTTTAGCGCGCCCTCCACAAGGGCGCCGCCTATGACGCCGCCCTTCAGGCTCTCTATTGCCGTCCCGGGCTTGTTCACGTCAAAGGAGCGGGCAATGTACATGATCGGCGGCTTTGAAAGGTCCCTGTTAGGGGTTGTTATGCGCTTCTCTATTGCCCCGATGAGCGCGCCAATGTTGACGTTCTGCTGGGCCGAGACCGGTATTATGGGCGCGTTCTCCGCTATGCTGCCCTTGAGGAAGGCCTTTATCTCATCGTGGTTCTTCAGGGCCTGCTCCTCTGTCACCAGGTCTATCTTTGTCTGCGCGATCACAATGTTCTTTATCCCTACTATCTCCAGGGCTGTCAGGTGTTCCCTTGTCTGCGGCTGCGGGCAGGCCTCGTTGGCGGAGATTATAAGGAGCGCGCCGTCCATCAGTGCCGCTCCTGCCAGCACAGTGGCCATCAGCGTTTCATGGCCGGGAGCGTCAACGAAGGATACGGTCCTCACTATCTCGCATTCCGAGGAGCACTCCGGGCACGCCTTTGAGGTGCCGTATGCGCCTTCCTTCGGGCATCTGTAGAAAGTGGCGTCAGCATAGCCGAGCCTTATGGTTATGCCCCTCTTCAGCTCCTCGGAGTGCGTGCTGGTCCACTTGCCCGTCAGCGCGGTGGTCAGCGTGGTCTTGCCATGATCAACGTGCCCGACCATCCCTATGTTCACCTCCGGGAGGAGCTTTTCCTGCGGGGGGATCATTTGGGTTTTTGCTTTCGTCATAATGAACTCTTATTAATGGAATAGGGTGATTTATAACTATTAGACAGCATAAAAAGAGTAACTGCCGGCCTTACCCCATTAAAAATAGCCGGCTATTGCTGCGCGGGCCCATAGCTCAGCCTGGTAGTGCCTGCCGGTTGGACCAATTGGATTAAGCCGGAGGTGCCGAGAGCGCTTGGCTCTTAGTATCTGAATAGAAGGCACCAAGATGTCGAGGGTTCGAATCCCTCTGGGCCCATCAGCTGTTTCTTTCCGATCACGGCCTATTTTTATTAATACAACTCAATTATAATGCATGGTCAGGGACCTGAGCGACGCCTTCAGGCGCGTGATGTGGTATGTGCTCGCTGGGACGAGGGGAGGGGCGACAAGGGTCAGGATAATAGCCCTCCTGAAGGAGAGGCCCTACAACGTCAACCAGTTGAGCTCAGCCATGCACATGGACTACAAGACCATACAGCACCACATCAAGCTGCTTGAGGAGAACAGGCTCATATACTCCTCGGGGGAGAAGAAGTACGGGGCAGTGTACTTCACCACCCAGCTGCTTGAACAGAACGCGGAGACTTTCAGCGAGATAGCGAGGAAGGTGAACCCTGAGATCCAGGTATCCGCGCAAAAGAAGGCTGAAGGCGGGGCAGAGGAGAAGGGGGCAAAACAATTAAAGGGGAAGGGAGGAAATTAAGCATATGGCAGTGCCTTTGGAAGACCTGGTCACGCTGGGAATGATTGCTGTAAACATAGTCCTCACGCTAATACTGGTGTTCATATACATGAAGAATTACAAGGCAGTCAGCTCAAAGCTCACCCTTGGGCTCGTGTCTTTCGCTGCGATGTTCCTTGTGGAGAACCTGGTGGATTTCTACTTCTTCAATTCGCTGCTCGCGAAGGAGTTCTACGGGTTCACCTCGGTGACATTCTTCGTGAACTTCATTGAGATGATAGGCCTGCTGCTTCTCCTGTACGTTGCGTCAAAATAGATACCAAGGAGCCACATCTGGGCCAGATTTGGGAATCAATACGGCAAAAGCTTTATATACTACCCGAGAATGCCTGTATAGGTGTTAATAGTGGCCTGTATAATATGCGGTCAATCAGCCGGCGATTATTATTGCTCACGGAAAGACATGACAGTGTCCCTCTGCGAGGAGCACCTGGAATGCATCGATTGCGACGGCGTGACGGATGCATTGTGTTCATGATCCAAACCCTCCAATCAACCACCTAGTGCAATTCCTGAGGTTCCAATGACGGAATATGCACTTCTTCTTTTTAACGGGTCTTTTTCCCCTTCTCCACGGCCTTCGCAATCCGCTCCAGCAGCTCCTTTATCTCTGCAATTTCCTTGAGCATTTTCCGTGCAAAAATAGCGTCTGATTTATCCATATATACTAAATGAAACGAGCGTCAATATAAGCTTTACTTTTAGTAAGTTACTAACTAGAAAAGTCAGAAAAGGCATAAAG
>JACQIG010000094.1 GCA_016198605.1 Candidatus Aenigmatarchaeota archaeon
ATCAATATCCAATGGGGAAAACATAATTTCAAATATCATATCCCGAGCTCTTTCCTTAAGGCCCTGCCGGAAACGAGTTCTCCCTTCTTCTGGTGCATGTAGCTTTCTTCCACAAGCCTCTCCTCTTCGGCTGTCAAGAACATGTCCTTGTCAGGCATGGTTTGCTTTATCGCTTTAATGTCCATCCTTATCTCCCTCAGCTCCTTTAGTATCTGCTTCGTTCCGCCTGGCATGTTTTTAATTAAGGCTTTTCTGCTTATAAATCGCAAGCTTGCAATATCACTCCATCTTCAGCCCGAACTGCTTGACCAATTGCGCCAGCGGCCCCCGCTTGAGGCCTTTGCCGCCCTTGGCGAGCTTCATTATCTTCCTGGTCTGCTTGTAGTATTTCAGCAGGTCCCGGGTGTCCTCCACGGTGGTGCCTGAGCCTTTCGCTATCCTCCTCACCCTGGAGGAGTTTATGGCCTCCGGGTCCGTCCTCTCCTTCTCGGTCATGGACTCTATGACGAACTTCCATCGCTTCATCTTGTCCTCCTGCACGTTCAGCATCTCCTTGGGTATCTTCATGCCGCCCATGCCGGGTATCATTTCCATGACCTTGGTGAGGGAACCCATCTTCTGTACCGAGGCTATCTGCTCGTAGAACTCCTTAAGGTCAAAGTCGCCCTTCATCAGTTTTTCAGAGGGCTTGATTCCAATCTCTTTGGCCTTTTCCAGCAACCCCTGCAGGTCGCCATAGCCAATCAGCCTGGAAACGAACCTCTGCGGGTCGTATAATTCCAGGTCCTCCGGCTTTTCCCCGGCGCCGATGAACTTTACCTTGGCGCCTGATACGGAAGCGGCCGCAATTGCGCCGCCGCCCTTGGCGGTCCCGTCAAGCTTAGTGATTACAATCCCTGTTATCCCCACGAGCCTGTTGAACTCCTCAGCCTGCTTCCTGGCCACCTGGCCTATGTCCGCCGGGAGTATCAGCAGCACCTCCTGCGGCCTTATTATCCTGCCCATCTCCTTCAGCTCCTTTGCGAGCTTCTCGTCCAGGGCGTCCCTGCCTGCGGAATCAAATATGAGCACGTCTTCCTTGCTTTGCTTGAGCGCTTCCTGGGCTATCTTCTCGGGGTTCTTCCCGCCGGAATAGACAGGCACTTCCAGCTTCTTCCCGAGCTGCCTAAGCTGCTCCTGCGCGGCTGGCCTGTGGGTATCACATGCGACCATCCCGACGGACAGCCCCCTTGATTTGAACCATTTGGCTATTTTGGCGCAGCTCGTGGTCTTCCCGGAGCCGAAAAGGCCCATGAGCAGCACCCGCTGGGGCTTCAGCTGCATGTCAGCCTTCTCCTCCCCGAGGAACCTGACTATGTCATCATACAGCGTCTTTATGAAATATTCCTTCAGCGTCAGGCCTTCCGGGGGCTTCCCCTCCAGCATCTTCTTCTTTATCCCTGAGGACAGCTGCAGGACCAGCTCCACGTCCACGTCAGCCTGCAGGAGGGCGCGCTGTATGTCCCTTACTATGGCTTCCACGGCCTCCCTGTCCACCGCCCCCAGGCCTGCAATCTTCCTGAACGCCTGCTTCAGGCTGTCCCCGAGGCTTTCCATGGCCATGCTTAGATTTTGATTGGAGGTATAAAAGAATGAGCTTTAAGTATCAGAAATAAGAGAAATTCATGAATGATAAACAAGTGATATCGCTTACATTCGTTGCGATATTAGCAGGCGTCCTCGTTAATAGCGTCTCAAATTATTGGTGGTACTTGGCACAGAAGAACGGTTATCCTGATGTATTTGGCTTGCTTGCTATGGCACTTCTGGTACTAATCGGTATAGCTTTTTGGAAATTAATAAAAAGCAGGCCTACTCCTTCAGCTTGAAGCTGCCCTCGCCCTTGTTCTGCCTTATCTCCTTCATTATCTCCTCTGCCATTGAGTCCATGCTTGAGGCCAAGGTTTTGTAGTTCTTGCCCTTCCCGGTGAGCAGGAAAAGCGGCGTTGAGATGTATTTTATCTCTATGTCCTTGTGTCTGCCCCTGGCCTTTAGCAGCGCGGCCTTGATCACCTCAATCCCATCCGGCCTGTAGCAGGTTACCCTCAGCTCGCCGGTGACCGCGTAGACCTTGTCCTCAATGCTCTTCCTGGCTATCTCCGATATGGCGTCAAACCACTTCTTGGGCAGCCTTTGCTCAAGCAGTTCCGGGCTCTTCACCGCAAGGTCAAAGAGCTTCGTGAGGGAGCCGAACTCCTCCAGTATGTCCCTGCCCACTTCCTTGTAAGCGGCCTCCAGGTCCTTGCCGAGCGCCTTGGCGGCAAGCTCCAGCATCTTCTCGGCCTTCCTCTCCCTCTTGAACTCGCCAAGCTTCCTGTCGCTCTCGGTCTTGTGCACGCGCTTTATGGAGAGCGATATGGTCTCGCCCTCCACCCCCACGACCTTGCAGACCACGTATTCGTTCTCCTTCAGGAACTCCCTTATGTCGCGGACCCACCTGCTTGCCACCTCGGAGACGTGTATCAGCCCTGCCTTGTTATACTCGATCATCCTCGCCACGGCTGAGTTAGGGTGCAGCTTCAGTATCTGGCAGATGACCAGCTCCCCAACGTAAGGGTTCCCGAATTTCCTCATGGCATCCTCTATAGGTTATCAAGAATTAAAAGGGTTATAAAGCTACTTGACCACGCCGAGCACCTTGGCCTTGATCTTCGCCTTGCCCCCGGTTGGCTCGGCCAGCACCTCGCTGCACACAAGGCAATGTATCACCGAGGCCGTCTTCTCGAATATCACCTGCTCGTTCTTGCACTTCTCGCATTTGACTTTTACGAATTGACCTGCCATACCATCTCACTCAAACAAGCTCGAACTTCTTGACCCTGAAGCCCTTCTTTGTGTGCATCTTCTTGCACGTCTCGCACTGCAGCCTCAGGTCAACCTTCTGCGTGGGCTTCTTGCTCACCGCAGGCTTGGAGAACTTCCCGTGGCCGCCATATCCCCTCTTAAGCCTGCCCTTCTGCCTAGCGCTCTTTGAGATGGGGTGCGCGGACCCCCTGGCCCTCTTCTTGACCAGCTTTACCGTGTGCTGGGTGTGCTTCCTGCATTTGGGGCAGTAGGTCCTGATTTTCTTCGGGAATTTCATGTTTCCTCGCCTGTCGCTTCCAAATTCTATATTGCCATCAGCCTTAAATATGCATGGCCGCGGCAACTCCTAAGGTTTAAATACAGGCTGGGCCTAATTAATAAAGGATGCTACATGAAGAATAGACAGAAAAGTGGCCAGTCAGCAATGGAATACCTGATGACATATGGCTGGGCAATACTGATTATAATAATAGTGGCTGCTGCTCTGTTCGCACTGGGCGTCTTTAACCCTGCAACATTCACGGGAAAGAGGGCAACTGGATTCCCGAACATCGGGAACCCGCCGGACTGGATTTACACCGGATCAACCTTTAACGTATCAGTCAAGAACTCGCTTGGCAGCCCGATAAATATCACTGCAATGACAGCGGCTACGCCAAGCAGCAACTGCGGTGCTGTTGCGGGAAGTAACCCGAGTGCCATGCCGTTCGTGTTGGGCTCAGGCCAGACTGCAACTGTGTGGTTCACAACCTGCCCGGCTTTGACCAGCGGAACAGCATACTCACTTTCAGTGAGTATCACATACACGCAACAGGGTGGGACTTTTTCGGTGACGGACACAGGCACACTTACAGGAACGGCGTCCTAAGAACGAGCAAGCCATAAGCATGTGAACATTGCCCCGCTTTTTTATTTGAAAAGCGGCGCATCTCTTTTTCTTTTTGTATTTAATTATCCTCTCGGACAAAGGTGTATTATGCCGTTCAAGCAGGCCATTGTGATAAGGAAGGACCTGAAGCTCTCAAAGGGGAAGCTGGCTGCGCAGGCGGCCCACGCATGCCTGGAGGCATACAAGAAGGCTGACACGTGGATGCAGCGCAAATGGGAGGAGACGGGGAGCAAGAAGGTCGTCCTCAAGGCGGACAGCCTGAGCCACATGAGGGACATACACAAGAAGGCCCTGGCTGCAGGATTGCCGTGCGCGCTGATAAAGGATGCGGGCAGGACTGAAGTGCCCGCTGGAACGGTCACCGCGCTGGGGATAGGGCCTGCGGAGGACGAGAAGCTGGACAAGGTGACAGGAAAGCTCAAGATGCTATAGGCTTTTATACCAAGAGGTCCTATTATTCCCCATGAAGCAGGAGGAGATACAGGAAAAGCTGATTCTTTACCAGCTGCTCCAGAAGCACTTTGAGGAGCTGCGGATGCAGGGCATGATGGTGGAAAGGAAGATGGCAGAATTCGAGACCACCAGGCAGGCGCTGGAAGACATAAAAAACGCTGACGCGAAGAACGAGACCCTAGTGCCGCTCGGGAGCGGGCTCTACACCTACGGGAAGATAACCGACAAGGCAAGGATGCTGGTTGACATAGGCGCGGGGGTAATGGTCAACAAGGAGATCAAGGACGCGGCGCAGCTTTTGGAAGGCAAGAAGAAGGACCTTGGGAGCATAACGCTGCAGCTGCAGAGGGAGATGGAAAACGTGGCGGAGCAGATAAACTCCATAGCCCCGCAGCTTGAGAGGGCGCTGCAGGAAATGCAGGAGCAGAAGTGATTCGGCTAAAGCTTGGGGGCCCAGCCCTATAACAGGAAAGGAAAATAAAAAAGTAAAGGCTGGTCGTCACTCAGGCAGCGGGAAGTGAAATATGGGCTGCCTTATTGCCCTTTCCGTGTGCTTGCCCTTCAGCTCCCCCAGCCTTCCCTTCAGGCCCTCCAGGGATATGAAGGCTTCGCCTTCCCTCGTCTTCGGCCTGTATGCGTCCAGGCCGTCCCACTGGTTCCTCGATATCCTCACGAGATCGCCGGATTCCTTTTTGCCTTCCTTTGCTAGCGCATCCACTATCTTGCCGTAGGATGTTGAGTCGTATGGTATTGTCTGCATGAGGAAAAGGTGAGAGCCTACCTGCTCCCACATCTCCTCCGTATCCTCCGGGGTGTTCCCCTTTGCATATCCCGTAAGGCCCCTGAGGTTGCACTCAAAGTCGCCTATTATGCCGGAGTAAAGCTCCACTGCCCTCTCCGATCTCACATATGTCTTTGCGCTGTCAGGCGTGAGCCTGCCGTAATTGGAGCCCACCGAGACCAGGACGCTTTTAAGCTCCTCGTCCCTGAGGTAGGCGGGGAGCGCCTTTTCTATGCTCTGCCTCACGCCCTCCGAGATTACCTCGTCCCTCTTGCCAGCTATCTCGTTAAGCACCTGCATTGCGGAGATGTAAGGCTCGCTGTCCAGCGTCCTGACGCCTTCCCTTGCCCTCCCTTCAGCGTAGTCCGCAGACACCCTGTCAAGGAAGGAATCAAGATGGTTGTAGACGGCTTCCAGGGGGGGTCTCTTTTTGGTAGGCGTGGTTGTCACATGGAACTCAATGTCCCCCACGGGGATGATGTCCTCCTTCTTTCCCCTGGGTATTTTTGAGTCGCTGTAGCCAGTCTCCTCCTTCAGCGCCTCCTCAAAGGGATTTATTACGGCCTTCCCGAGGAAATACCTGCCGTGGCCTGCCCAGTAGTAGTTGCTTACACCCCTGTCGTCCAGGGCGGCATACCTCTCCGGAAGCTCAACCAGCCTCGGCCTTATTGTTGTCATTTTCATATCACTCACCTCTGGCAATAGTATCCCCTGCAGCCTATATAATTATTCCATCCCCCTCGGGGGGGAGCAATATTTAAATAAGGTAGGACAAGAATAAAGCATGAACATGCTTGAGAAGCAGCTAATGGGCATAGGACTTACGGAAGGCGAGATAAGGGTGTACCTGGCGCTGCTGGACCTGGGAATGAGCACGACAGGCCCTATAATAGACCATTCAAGGGTAAGCTCCTCAAAGGCCTACGGTATACTCAACAGGCTGATGGAGAAGGGGCTTGTGAGCTACGTGATAAAGTCCAACATCAGGCATTACGAGGCGCTGGATCCCAGGAAAATACTGGATTTCTTGACAGTGAAGGAAAGGGAAATACAGGAGCACAGGCAAGCCGTTAAGGAGATAATACCAACGCTTTCCGCAAGAAGAAAGCTGAAGCAGAAAACAGATGAGGCCAGGGTGTATACAGGATATGAGGGTATCAGGTCATATTTTGACGAGATATTTGAGCGCCTGCAGCCCGGGGAGGAAAGGCTTGTCCTCGGCGCTGAATCCGGGTATGCCGACATACCAAAGGTTGTCCGCTTCTTTCACATGCAGAGCAGGAGGTTTGCGGCGAAGGGCATAAGGACGAAGATAATCTTCAACGAGGGGATGAGAAAGACCAGCGGCAAGAGGTATGAGAAGATGGGCCACACGCAGGTCAGGTATTTGAAGCAAGTAACGCCTGCATCCATTGGCATACAAGGAGATAACGTAGATATACTTTTGTGGGATGAGAAAAAGATTGTCTTATTCGCAATAACAAGCAGGGAAGTGGCAGAATCTTACCGCGAGTTCTTCAGGACAATGTGGGGGGTTGCGAGGAAGTAATTAATCTAGCTCATGTGCAACTGAAACTTTCTTCTTTATTTTACCACATGACGCACATGTTCTTTCTGTATCCTTAACATTAGAACTAAAATTATACTGCATCATTGGCCTCCCGAATGAATGGAAACCTAATTTACATCTCAATTTCTTCGTGAAAAGGATTAGAACTTATATTTAAAACAATCATTTGTGCTCGTATTTCTCTTTCAGTTCAATGTCGATCTTTATGCCCTCGGGGATGGGGATCCTCACCACTTGCCTGAGAGCCCTTTCGTTGGAGCCTATGTCCACGATGCGCCTGTGGATGCGCATCTCCCAGCGGTCCCAGGTGGCGTTGCCGTGGCCGGTCCCGTCGCCGCAGGGCGTCTTGAGGGTGTAGACCTTGAGTTTCCTCGTGGGGAGCGGCACAGGCCCGCGTATGGAAACGCCATGCTTCTTGGCGATCTCCTTTATCTGTTCGCAAATGTCAGCTATCTCGGTGACACTCCTTCCTGCAAGCTTTATCCTAGCGAATTCCATATGACCACTTGTGCCCGGCCCTGATAATTCCTATCACGCCGGTTCTGCAAGCCTTTCCGGCAAATACAAACAATTTATCCCCAACGTATTTAAAAGCTTTCTTAGGAGCGCGCCGCCGGGATATCTGTCGGTTCCACTTTCTGGTTGCTTCAAATAGTCTTAGCATTCTTCAGCCTAACAATAAACCTGGAGGGTAGAGTTCCAATAGTTCCGCTAGCCCATAGAATTAAATTCTTGTTGCTAACGCTTGCTTCTTTGTTTATAACGCCTTGCACCCCACGAAGAGTGTGGGGGCTTGTGCTGTTCTGCCCTCCTGGGATCATAGACAAGAAGGTTCCTGTCGTACTGGAGGTATTTCTGCCTCAGCTCAGGCTGGAACTCAGAGAGCCCTTTCGCTATGGCCTGCCTGGCTGCTTCTGCCTGGCTGATCACCCCTCCTCCCTTCACTATGACCTTGATGTCAAAGCCCTTCCAGAAATCCCCGGCAAGCAGGAGCGGTTCCTGTATCCTAAGCCTCACCATCTCGGGCTGGACAAGCTCCAGCGGGACTGAATTCACCTTTACGGTGCCTTTCCCCGGCTTAAGGCGGGCCCTGGCCACGGCGGTCTTGCGCTTGCCTGTGGTGAAGACCATATCCTTCTTTTTCTGCTCCGCAGGCTTCTTTGGCTGGGCTTTCTTCTGCTTCGGTTTAGCCTCCGCGGTTGCCTTGGCCATAACCATCAGGATTTCCTGCCCCCTATCTTTGCCGAAATTTCCCCAAGCGTCATGAACTTGTGCTCAAGGGTGTTTGAGGTCTCCACGAAACTCACTATGGATTCCGGCTTCACGCCGATTTCAGGCGGGATGCCGACATAAACCTTAAGCCTGCCGTAGGCCTCCTTCCCCTTGGGCTTCCTCGGCAGCATGCCCCTCACTATCCTCCTGAACATCCTGTCCGGTACCTTTGGGTAGAACGGCCCCTTGTATGGGTCCCCCCTGGATATTTTTGCCCTGAATGTCTCTATTGTGTATTCCGGGCTGCCGGATATCACGGCCTTCTCGGCATTGACTACAATGACATGCCTGCCCTTCAGTATCTCCTTCGCCACAACCGTAGCAAGCCTGCCCGCTATCTGGTTTTCAGCGTCAACAACAAGGGTTTCCATAATCATCCAAGTATCCTCACCTTGCCCTTGGAGCCTTCAAGCTCCCCTATGGGCATGCACTTGCCGCCGGCCTTCTCTATCTTCTCCCTGGCGCTGCCGGAGAAGCGGAGTGCGTACACGTTTACGGGCTTGCTTATCTCGCCGGATCCCAGGACTATCCCCGGCACTGCAACGGCCTCCCCCTCCCTTGCGAACTTGCTGATTGAGTGGATATTGACCTCGTGCCTGACACTGCGCGGCCTGTTCAGCCCGCGGGCTACGGATTTCAGCAGGGGCTGCTTCAGGCCTTTTGCGTGCAGTCCTGCTATTTCCGCCTTCAGAGGCTCGTTCTTGTCCCTTGCCTTCATAAGCTTCACTGATTCCTAGTATTTGCTGCATATCTATAAAAGCTTGCCGGGGGGAGTCATGCAAAGTCCATCATAACTCAAGTTTTTGGAAGGCGTAATCGAACTGCGAAGCAGTGAGATAGCCTCCCTTTTTGCAAGAGTTTTTTTTGGAAAACTCTCTTGATATGCGGGGAGCAGGATTTTCGCAAGAGCGTGGAAGGTGAGACGAGCTGCGAAGCAGCGAGGCCACCTCCTTTTGCTCCACCGCTTTTCTTGAAAAAGCGGTGATTCGAACCTGCGAAGGGACTAACCCACAGGATACCTCCAATTCACACAGACTGCAAAGTCCATCATAACTCAAGTTTTGGAAGGCGTAGCCGAACCACGAAGTGGTGAGGCAGCCTCCCTTTTTAGTTAACCTTTTTGGGAAAAAGGTTACTTGAGTCCTGCGCCGTTGGCCGCTTGGCTACCCCCGCATTTAGAATAGTTGGACGTTGTATTATAAATTACCGCCCGGCGGTCAGACGGGTATCAGCGTGGAGAATATGCTGTTTATGAACCCTCCAGCCACGAAGAACACCAGCAGCGATATCCCGAGGAGTACGGGTATGAACTTTATGCCGTCCCTCTCCTTCCCGGAGCCTATCAGCCCTATTATTATCCCGCCGAAGACAGAGGTTATTGTTATCGCCAGCATTGCGAATATGAACATGAATTCCGGGGAAACGGTGACACCGGTGAGCTTCACCAGCGGGACGTTGGAACTGAAATCCTTGGGCAGCTGGATGGAGCTTGTTATCTTTGTGATGGTCCCCACCAGGAAAAGGGAGAGCGCGTAGAGTGCCGGCGCGCCTATCGCTGCGGCGAAGAAGATGAATATGCTGTAAGTGAGTATGTTGGCCCTTATCTCCTTGTTTATGGCCTCCCTGCTCCTTATGTCCGCTGCTGTTTCTTCGAACAGCGTGAATAGCTGGCCGCCTGACCTGACGCCCCTGACCACCAGCTTCACCGTGGTGTCAAGTATGTCAGATTTTATTGTCTTTGTTATCTCCTTCATGGAATCCTGGAGGCTTTTCCCGGTCATCATCTCCTTGCCTACCTGCTTTATCGCCTCGGACAGCGGGCCGAATTCCTTCCTTGCGGAAAGCAGTATTGCCCTGCTCGGGATGAAGCCGGACCTTATGTTGGCCGCGACAAGCTGCAGCGCGTCAGGAAGTATCCTCTCCACGAATTTCGTCCTCCTGTCCACCGCAAGGTAAAGCATCCCGTGGAAGAATCCCAGGAGGCCAAGGAAGCATGCGGGGAAAAGCACGATGAAATAATCCCTGACCAGCACGCCAACGATGAAGCCAAAGGCCAGGCTTATGGCGAAGGAATAGTTGACGAAGCTCGCGACGGTCCTCTTGCTCCCGGAATAAGTCAGCAGCTCTTGTATCTTGCTCTTGTACCCATTGGGCATCAGTTTGTACAGCATGGTATATTATTGTGGCAGGCTGGAGATAAAAACTAGTGGAAGGCGTAACTGAGCGACTGAAAGGAGCGAAGGTAACTGCCGACTTTATCCAATCTATCCAAGTCGGACTTTGCATTAGCCTCCCTTTTCGATTAATGTCAAGCTACGCTTGACAGCTGTCAAACCTTTGGTTTGGCATTAACCTTTTTGGGAAAAAGGTTAGCGGAAGGCGTAACGAGCAAGGAGCCGCAGCGACGAAGCGAGTAGCCTCCCTTTTCGATTAACCTTTTTGGGAAAGGGTTAGGCCCCGAGTCCCCTTATGAAGGTCCTCGGGAGCAGGTCCTGTATCGTGCCTGAGCATTCCTTGGACTTTATCGTGACCTCGTCAAGGTTTGACCATACCCTGAAGTCGGATGTCACTATGCCGCCGGAAGTTGTGTTGACACCAGGTCCCTGCAATATTGTCCCGTTCTGGTATGAGAGCAGGGTGTCAAATGTCAGGTCTATGTCCCCGTAATTGTAGACCACCATGGTAAGGTTGCTTATGGTTTTCTCGTACGTGGCGCCCTGTATTATAACCTTGGCGTTCTGGCACCTCTGCGAGCCTGATATGGTCCTGGTTGCTATGTTTTGGGTGAAGGTGGCCAGTATGCCCGCTATTATCAGGGTTAGGGCTATGAGCAATATGACCGCAATGAGCGGCGAAACACCCTTTAGCGCTTTTGGCTGCATCATCCCATCCCGGAAAAGTATTATAATAATATTGTATTGAGCCTGTTTATAAACATAGCGTGGATGCGGGGTTAGAATTTTGAAACCGCGTTCAGCGCGGCTGAAACGTCAGCGCATGCCTTGTTTGTGACCTTTGCATAACCCATTGTCGCCGCAAAGGCTGTGTGGAGGGAAAGGTTCACCTTCACCAGCGCGGACTGCTCCTGGGCCAGGGGGTTCGAGGATGTCACGGCCGGGCTGAGCGATATCTCCGGGGCGCCGTCGCTGAAGGACCTTATGTCAGTGCCGTTCTGCAGCTCCACCCCGAAGCCGTAAAGCTGCTCCTTGTTCTTATTGGTGAGCCTTATGACGAGCACGCTGTCGCCGGCCTTGTTGTATTCCGCTGATTCCAGTATGTAATTCGCGTTTGAGCCGCAGGTCGTGGTTGAAGTGCTTGTCCTGGTGACGATGTTGCTGACAAAGACGGATATTGTTGCGCCGACCGTTATCGTTATGCCTATCAGCACTATCGTTGCGATGAGCGGCGACAGTCCCTTGGCCATCTTAATAGTTTGTCGCGCTTCCGATATATTCTTTTCCCGCGCGCTTCCCCGCTGACTATTCAACGGGGCTTTACAGCGGGAATTCGGCAGGGGCAAGGGGCAGCGGCAGCTGTGTTGCTATGGAGAATATGGAATAGCCTATTGCCATGAGCAGTATGGAATGCTTGAAGCCGGCCACTATTGAGCCCTCGGCCATCTTCCCCGTGGCCAGGCCGGCAAAGAAGCCCTGCAGCACAAGGAAATAGACGAATATCTGCGAAAGCTCCTCCGGCGGTATGGAGTTGCCTGCCCCGCTTATGCTTGCAGATATGGAGAGGCCCGAGCTCTGGTTTGTGACGGAAGGTATAAGGAAAGCGTGGAGCACCACCAGTATGAAGATGAATATGAAGAAGATTATGTAGGAGGTTATTATCTGCGAATGGACCGAGGTCGCCCGCTCCTTCCTTATCTTGTCTATCACCACCAGCGATTTGGTGACCTCGCTGAGCGTCTCGCCAACCTTCCCGCCGACCCTGTAAGTCTCGAGTATGGTGGATATTGCGCGCTTGACGGAGGCGGCCTGTATGCTGTCGGAGAACTTGGTCAGGGCCACCTTGAAAGGCACTCCCCAGTCAACCTGTGAGGACATCCTCTTGACGTATGGGCTCAGGACCTTGTAGTCCTTTGAGGATATGTAGCTTAGCGCCATGGGCAGCGTCATGCCGGAATTTATCGCCTCCGTGAGGTCCCTGATGAAGTTTATGAAGTGTTCCTCTATCTGCTTGCTCATCCTGAACCTGGAGTAGAAGAGCCATGCGGGCGGCCCCACGGCAATCAGGCCCCCCGCCAGGTTGAAGATGGGGACAAGGATGGGGAAAAAGGAGCCTATGTAAATCACGTTGAATGCTATTATGGCCAGGCCGGCCGCGACGGAGACGGTCTCGAACTTGTACCTGAACATGGCCCTGACCCCCTATACGCCCGCGGGCCTCCTGCTCTTTACCAGGCCTATCAGCATGAACTGGAATACTAAAAGGAAGGCCAGTATGCCTATCAGGACGAACGTTATGTCCAGCCCTATGCCTATGAAAGTGGATATTATGAGCAGGAAAGTGATGCCAAGCGTGGGGAATATCACCGCGAATATCATGTACATCAGCGAGAGTGGGTTGAGCTGCGCGCCGTACTTCTTTATCGCTATGCTCTGCTCGGCCCTTATGTTGTCCACTATCTGCTTCATCGTCCTGCCTATGTCTGCCCCGGATTTCAGCGCGTTGACCATCTGCCACATGACCCGCCTGAAGTAGAGGGAAGGGTTGTTCCTTGCCAGCATCTCCAGTGCCCCTATCTCTGACTTGCCCGTGTTTATCTCGTTGACGGCCTTCTGTATCTCCACGGAGAGCAGGCCGTAGTTGCCCTTTGCTATGGAAACAAGTGCATTGTAGAGCGGGACGCCTGACCTCACCTCTATCAGCAGGTGCCTGAGCGCAAACGGCATGTTCTTCTCTATGTTCTTGACCTTCTTGGTGACAAAGAGTTTCGGGTAGAAGATTATGTAGATGAAGGACACTGCGCCGATGGCGAGGGATATCAGCAGCGTCAGCGGGAATGTCGTGGCCGGAGGGAGCCTGGAGGCGGAGGTTATGATTAGCATTGTGGCGAATATCACAAGCATGTAAAATGTACCTGTGAACAAAGCCAGGGAAGCCCACTCCCTGGGTTCAAAGTCAAACTCCGCCTGCTCCAGCTCGAAGTCAAGCGCGGGGAAAAAGTGCGACGCAGTCTCGCCGAACCTCAGGAAGTGCCTGGTTATCTTCCTTGCCTTGTCAAGGGGGAAGGGGACTATCCCCAGGCGGTTCTTCTTCATGCATAAGAATTATGCTCGGGACGTAATAAAGAATGCCCGTGTGGGCTTTACGGGAGGGTTTACCCCTTCCCCATGTTTTCCAGGAACCTAACCACGAGCCTGACGCCGTAGCCCGTCGCGCCCTTGGGCGAGTAAGGCCACTCCTCATTTATCCACGCAGGGCCGGCAATGTCTATGTGTGCCCATGGTGTGGCTTCCACGAAAGCGGAAAGGAACGCGGCCGCGGTTATCGCGCCCGCCTCGCCCTTTGGGTAGCTGCTGATGTTCTTGACGTCAGCCACCTCGCTCTTTATCGCGTCCTTGAACTCTTCATAGAATGGCAGCTCCCAGACCCTTTCAAAGGTCTCGTCCCCGGCCTTCTTGAGGCCCTCAAGGAGCCTCCTGCCGGTCCCCATGATGCCGGCTGCCGAATACCCCAGCGCAACCACGCAGGCCCCGGTGAGCGTTGCGAGGTCTATTATCGCGTCCGGCTTGCAGGCCTTCTCCGCATAGCTAAGCGCATCTGAAAGTATCACCCTGCCTTCAGCGTCCGTGTTGCCGATCTCTATCGTCTTCCCGCTGTAAGTGGTCACCACATCGCCTGGCTTGTATGCCATGTTGCCGGGCATGTTTTCTGTTACGGGCATCACGCCTATCACGTGGACCGGCAGCTTAAGCTCTGACGCGGCCTTCAATATCCCCATGACAGTGCAGGCGCCTGCCTTGTCGCACTTCATGCCGTCCATGTAAGCCGCGGGCTTTAGGTCAAGGCCTCCTGAATCAAACGTTATGCCCTTGCCCACCACGGCAACCTTCCCCTTCCCGCCAGCGTATTCCATTACGATGAACCTTGGCTCTATCATGCTCCCCCTGTTCACGGCCAGCAGCCCGCCGAAGCCCAGTTTCTCCAGCTCCGCCTTGTTGAACACCCTTATCTTCAGCCTGTTCTTTGCGGCAAGCTGCCTCGCCTCCTTCTCCATCTGCAGGGAGGTCATTATTGAGGCCGGCTCGTTGACCAGCGTCCTCACGTAATTTGTTGCCTCAGAAAGTATCCTTCCCCTCTCAAGGCCCTTCCTCACGTCCTCAAGGCTCCCCGAGGAGTCCACTATAACCAGGGACTTCAGCTTCCTTATCTTTTCCTTCTCCACCGTCCTGTATTTGGTGAACTGGTACAGGGCCAGGGCAGCGCCCTCTGTCAGGGCCTGGGCCTTGTCCCGCGGACCCGCGTCCTTTATGAAATTCTCATGCAGGTTTGAGGCCACATAACTGAGGCCTAGGTTCCTGGCATATTTGGCTGTGATGCCTGCCGCCTTCCTCAGCTTCTCCAGGTCGTATTCGGCCTTCTTCCCAAGGCCCGCGAGAAGTACGTTTTTCGCGGGCGTCCTGCCAAGGGTTGTCACAAGCTTGGCTGACTTGAACTCGCCCTTGAACTCTCCTGTCCTGGAAAGCGAGCTTAGTGCCCCGCCAAGCTTCTGGTCAAGGCCCTTGTACCTGGGGTCAAGGCCCTCCTCAAAGACGCCTATTATTATGCAGTCGCACTTGAACGACTCTATGCTCCCGGATACGGCCCTCATCTCCATAAAACCAGCCTTTAAGTAATATGGTCTGGTATTATAAAAAGCGCCTTACTGCCTCAGCCGAAGGCTGCATAAACCCCAATGAGGCAATTCTCTGCATTGCCTTTTCTTTTGGCATATCTCCTCAGTTGGCTGAGATTGTGTTGGTTTTTGAAGATGCCTCTCCCCTGCATATATTCTATTGTCTCGGTGTTGAGGTCGGCTATGTTTATTCTTGACTTTATGCCTTCCTTTGCCAGCTCTTCTTCTATGTGTTCCAGGATGAGATATTTAACAGCCATTCTTTCCAGCCTGCTGCCGCTTCCGCTTGCAATTCCCCAGAATTTTATGCCACCTTTCACTTCAAAAGCCTTTAATGCAAGGTCTTTGGTTGGAAAGGATTCGTAAGAAGTCGTGACATTATTAAGAGTTTCATCGTCTGTTGGCATCCTATTCTGCCTGAGCAACCCAGCCACATAGTCCTGGGTGATTTCTGTGTAAAGTCTCTGCAATACATCTCTAGTAACATTACCCTTCACTTCCATAGAGATTGTTTCCGCCATATTATCCCCTTATCGCCTATCGGCCTTGGTCTGCTTCTTTGCCTGGTCCTTGAGCCTCGGCAGCCTCATGAGGAGGCCGCACTTTGAGCATTTCATTGAGAAAGGCCTCTTCCATTCCTGCGCGGCCTGCTGCTTGTTGCTGCACTCTGGGCACGTGTAGCGCACGTCTGCCGTGGCAGAGTCATTCCTCACCGCCACCGCTATGCTGCCAGTGACCTTGCCCGCGCCATTCTGCAGCTGCCTGTTGGTTATGTACTTGTAGAGTCCCATGTCAATCATCCCTGAAGTCAAATTCTATGCCCGTGTAAGGGTCTTCTGCCGCATTTCTTCTCATAGTGAGGTAGGCAGGGTTGAATAACTCATTTAGCCTGCCAGTGTTCTCCGCCCTTTCCAGCGATTCCCTGAGCCTTTCAATCCTGTACTCCATAAGCATCACATTTTTGTTATTATCATATAGTGATAATGAGGTATATATAAAGCTTACCGTCAAGTTTATATACTACTGCTTTTTCAGCACCAGCCTCATGAAGTCCTCCGCGGAGGCCGTGTCCGGGAACGTCTTCCTCGCCAGCTCCTCTATCGGCCTGACATCAAGGTAGCGCCTGGAGAAGTGCGTAAGGATCAACTTGCTGACATTTGCGCGCTTCGCCGTCACCGCGGCGTCCCTGGCGCCGGAATGCATCTTGCCCTCCTCCGCCTCCATGAAGGTGGCGTCGTGTATCAGCAGGTCAGCCTCATTTGAGAGCCTGACTATGTTGTCCGTATACCTTGTGTCGCCGGAATAGACGACTTTCACCCCTTTCTTGAGCATGCCCACGTCCTCAAGCCTTATCTTCTTGCCCTTGAATTCCACCTCGCCGTGCGCCTTCAGCTTGCCCACAAGCGGCCCTGTCTTCAGGCCATAAAGCTTCTCTGCCTTGGCTATGTCCACGTTCCACGTGTCATTCTCCTTGAAGCAATAGGCCACCGATGGTATTGAGTGGTTTGCGGGGGTGGACAGCATTTCAAAGTCATCTGACTTGTAGACGCTGGTAATCTCGTGCCCTTCAAAGGGGACATCCTTCGGTATTATCTCAAACCTCTGTCCCCAGTAGCCCAGGTCAAGAATGTCCCCTACAAAACGCTCCGCCTCCGGGGCATAAACGTGGAGCGGCTCCTTCCTCTTCTCCAGGTTCATGGTCTGTATCAGCCCTATCAGGCCCGCCCAGTGGTCCGCGTGCCAGTGAGAGATGAAGACGTTCCTTATCCTCATGAAGTTTATCTTCGCCCTCAGCATCTGGCGCTGCGTGCCTTCCCCGCAGTCCCACAGCATGCTCTCCCCAGTTTCGCCGGCGTACTGCAGCCATATGGCAGCATGGTTCCTGTTCTTTGTGGGTATGCCTGACACGGTTCCGAGGAATACTATTTCAAGCATAATAATCTTTGGTTTGTTTTATAAAATACAGAATATGTTTATTTCTTCTTGTGTTCCGCATCTCCAAGCGTCATGTGGAACCTGGACCCGTATTTCAGACTCTGTACATGATGCGTGGATATTATCTCATGCGCTATAGGCTTGAATTTTCTGCGCACAACAAGCTTCTTCACCGGGGCTTTGAGGGATAGGCCCTTGTCCTTCTTGTGCTTCCATATCCTGCCGTTGAGCTGCATCAGATCCTCCGTTGTGAAAGGGATTCTCCATGATGAAGCTTTCTTGTCAGGCTTCGGGAAAGGCTGACTCTCTATATCGGCTTTCCAGATGTCCCCGTATATCTTGTGGGTTGAGAAGCACCCTATTGGCGATAGCAGCAATAATACCTTCTCTAAAACATGATAGAGTGTTGAAATGGCCGCCTCCTGCTGGCCTTTGGCGAATTTACCATCGTGGTTGTAAGCGCGCCTCTTGATGAGTTCAAGGTAATGCGAAGCTAAGGTCTCCCAGATGAAATGCCTTATCTCCTGCGCCGGCCTGTTGAAGTTGAATTCATCGTAATTGTTTCTTGTCAACTCTATTAGCTTATTCAGTTCTTTCAATATCCATTTATCAATTTCCTGCAATTCGCCTTCTGCCTTGGGTTTGGGGAACATGGATATGAAGCGCGCCACGTTCCACAGCTTTGTCAGGAATTTGGAGCCTGCCTCAATCCTGTCAAGGGAGCATTTTATGTCGCCCTCGGTTATGTTCCCCTCCAGGGCGCACCATATCCTGAACGGCTCCGCGCCGAACCTGCCCACGATCTCGTGAGGGTTTATGACGTTGCCCAGGGACTTGCTCATCTTTATGCCCCTCTCGTCAAGCACGTGGTAGTGTATCCAGATGTTGTCAAATATGGGATTTCCTGTAAGCTGGTGGGCCCGCAGGAGGCTGTAATAGAGCCACGTCCTGACTATCTCCTTCCCCTGCGGCCTCAGGGAGCACGGCACTGAGTTATGGAAGAACTTCGGGTTTTCAAGGTACCGCAGGATGTACAGTGGGGATATTGATGAGTCAAACCACGTGTCAAACACGCGCTCCTCTGGGGTGAATTCAATGTTTTCGCACCTAGGGCATTTCTTCACTGGAGGCCTCTCCTTCCAGGGCCTGTAATATTTCCCCTTCGGCGGGACTATTGGCTGCAGGCAGTTCTTGCAATACCACAGCGGGATCTCCGTGGCGTAATACCTCTTCCTTGAGATGGCCCAGTCCATTGAAAGCGCATTAATCCAGTCAAGCAGTATCTGCCTGGACTTTGGGGCGAAGAACTTCGTCTTCTTTGCGATGTCAAGCATCTCCTCCTTGAAATCAAGCTGCTTCACGTAGTATTCAGGCAGTGAGATGAACTCAACCGGCGTCTTGCTCCTTTCGCATATTGGTATCTTGTGGCTTATCTTCTGCACCTTATCCAGCAGGTCATGCCTCTCCAGTTCCTCCACGACCCTCTTCCTCGCCTCCTTCACCGGCAGCCCTGCAAGGAAGCCGGCGTTCTCGTTCATTGTCCCGTCCTCCTTTATCGCTATCACGGGCTTGAGGCCAGCCTCCCTGAAGAACCTGATGTCGGTGTAGTCGCCAAAAGAGCACATCATCACCAGGCCCGAGCCTGATTCCATTTTTGCATAAGGGTGCGGCTTTAGGGGTACCTCTTTATGGAAAAGAGGTATCACGGCTGTCCTTCCATTGAGATGGGCGTATTTGGCGTCATTGGGATTGTATATAATCATGGCGCATGTCATGAGCAATTCCGGCCTTGTGGTTGCAATTATAACCGTCTCAGCGGTCTCCTTCACCCTGAACTTTATGTGGTAGAAATCCGTGGGCGCTTCCCTGTAGTCTATCTCCGAGTCCGCGATGGTTGTCCTGCAGTGCGGGCAGTAGTTGTTCACCTTCTCGTCAGGGTATATGAGGCCCTTGTTCCAGAGGCCAATGAACGTTGACTGCGTCAGGGCGCGGTAGGATGGGGAGTCGGTGTAGTACATGCCGCCTGCCTTGTCATCCCTGATCCACGAATTGTAGGAGTGGCCGAGCTTGTAGAACACGTCTATGGATTCCGAGCTGGACTCCTCAAGCATCTTCTCGCACAGCTTCAGGAACTCCTCCCTCGGGGTTGCGCTCATTGAGACATTGAACTTCTTCTCCGCCGCCACCTCTATGGGCAGGCCGTTCCTGTCAAGCCCGAGGGGGAACAGCACTTCAAACCCCCGCATCCTCTTGTACCTGGCTATCATGTCCATTATCGTGTATGTGACCGCATGGCCTATGTGCACCGGGGCGTTCACATAAGGCGGCGGGGTGTCTATTGAGAACACCGGCTTCCTGCCCTCCCTGAAGGCGAACATTCCGCTGTCCTTCCAGTGCGCCCTTATGGGCTCCTCAAATTCCTTTTCCCAGCGGGTGCCGGACAACAGGGGCTCTTTTTGTTCCATGGATATACTTGTGGATAACACTAGAAATAATAATCGCCTAATATTGCCTTGCGAGATACACGACAACGCCTGCCTTCTTGCCGCACACTATGCAGTTGCCTGCAGGCTTTTCCTCCGCGTCAGCGCGCCTGCCGCGGACGTGCAGGTGGTATTTCTCCTTTATATTCTCTGCGCATGCCAGCCCTGCCCTGTCAATGGAACAGAAATCAACTTTGACAAATCCCCCTTCCTTCACATCCAGCTCATGCACGTGCCTGGCCTCCCTGATGCTTGACCTGAACCACTTGTCTGCCTTCTCTATGAGGTGCTTTGTCATTGCATCCCCTTCATTTTTTACGGACTCAATAATGTCCTTGTCTTTAATTCTTTTCTTCTCATTGGTATCCCTCCTTGCCAGGGTAACTTCCCCGTTCCCGACTTCCCTCATCCCTATCTCCAGCCTTATCGGCACGCCCTTCAGCTCCCACTCATTGAATTTCCACCCAGGGGTGCTGTCAGAGAGGTCTGCCTGCGCCCTTATTCCAGAATCCCTTAACTCCTTCACTATCCTCAACGCCTTCCCGACAACTTCCTCCTCGTTCTCCTTCTTGAATATGGGCACTATCACGGCCTGCACGGGCGCAATCTTGTAGGGGAATACCAGTCCCTTGTCATCCCCGTGCACGGCTACTATTGATGCGACCATCCTCCAGATGGCCGGGCCGTAGCAGGTCTGCCAGGGTATCTTCTCTTCTTCATCCTTGTCCCTGAAGCGGATGCCGAAGGGCTTGGCGAAATTCTGGCCAAGCAGGTGCGTGGAAGGCTGCTGCACCGCGCGGCCGTCGGGCATCAGCGTGTCGGCGGCATAAGTGCGAACAGCACCGGCGAACTTGTCCCATTCGGGCCTCTCAAAAGCCATGTAAGGTATGCCGAACTCCTTGTGCATCACATTCTCGGTTGTCTGCATGTCCTCCCTTGCCTGCGCCTCGGCTTCCTCCCTTGTCGCGAAGACGTCGTGCGCCTCAATCCAGTAGAACTCCCTGCCGCGGATGAAAGGCCTTGTGGACTTTGTCTCATGCCTCCACACCTGGCAGGACTGGTAAAGCTTCAGGGGAAGGTCCCTCCAGGAGCGTATCCACAGGGAATACATTTTGTACATGGCCGTTTCTGATGTGGGCCTCAAGGCAAGCTTCTCCGCCAGCTCCTCGTCACCGGCGTGCGTGACCCAGAAGACCTCCGGGGTGAAGCCTTTCACATGCTCCGATTCAATTTCAAAATTCTCCCTGGGTATGACAGCCGGGAACCACACGGGACGGTGGCCGCGCCTCTCCAGCTCGGCCTCGTAAAGCCTGTACATTCCCTTCATTGCTATTACCGACCACGGCCTGTGCACAAGGAAGCCTTTCACGTTGTAGCGGAGGTCGGCAAGCTCCGCCCTCTCCACCACCTCGGTGAACCATTCTGAGAAGCTCTCCTTCCTGTGCTTAAGGCCGCGCGGGGCGTCTTCTTTTTTATCCATAATAGAAATAGATAGGGAAGCGTAATAAATCAGTCAGGTGGGGCATGAAAATACTGAAACGCGGCGCGGAGGCGGTATTATACCTGTCCGACGGGAAGTTGGTGAAAGAGCGGCTGAAGAAAGGGTATAGGATAGCGCAGCTGGATGAGAAGATAAGAAAGGAGAGGACGCAGAAGGAGGAGAGGCTCCTGGACAGGGCCAGGCGCTCTGGGGTAAGCGTTCCGGCTGTCATTGGAAGGGGGAAGTATGACCTTGGGATTGAGTGGATTGATGGGGAGATGGTCAAGGATACCCTGGATGGCATGGCCAGGGAGAAGAGGTTTTCCGTTTATAGCATGATAGGCAAGGAAATAGCGAAACTGCATTCTTCCGGCATAATCCATGGCGACATTACGACGTCCAACATGGTATTGAAGGGGGATAAGCTATACATAATAGACTTCGGGCTTGGGAAGTTCTCCGGCAAGGCAGAGGACCAGGCAATTGACCTGTACGTGCTTTACGAGGCGCTGAAGGCGGCGCACTTCAGGCTGCTGGGGGAGGCGTGGGAAAACGTTTTAAATGCTTATGGACAAACATATTCAGGCTCTGCAATGGTTTTAAGAAGGCTGAAGGAAATAGAGCAGAGACGAAGATATAAATGACGGATGCGCAGTAGATGCTTATGGCCGAGGAGATACGCTCAGCTGACGTGAAGAACTGGGTGCCAAAGACAGCCCTGGGCAACGACGTCCTCAGGGGCAAGTACAAGAGCATGGAGGAGATAATAAGGACCGGCAAGACCGTACTGGAGCCGGAGATAATAGACACGCTTATCCCGGACCTGAAGCACGAGATCGTATACATAGGCGGCTCGCCGGGGAAGGGCGGCGGCATCAGGAGGACGGCCACAAAGAGGACTGCCAGGATGCACAAGTCAGGCAGGAGGTTCAAGCTGACGGCGCTCATACTCATAGGCAATGAGAACGGCATAGTGGGGATGGGCATGGCATCCTCCAGGGAGCACAGGATTGCGCTGGAAAAGGCCTTCATGCAGGCGAAGCTGAACATAATAAGCGTGAGGAGGGGCTGCGGCTCCTGGGAGTGCAGCTGCGGGGCTGGGCATTCCATACCGTTCAGGGCAGAGGGCAAATACGGCTCAATAAGGGTCGCGCTTTACCCGGCACCCAAGGGCGTTGGCATCGTGGCCAATGACTCCTCAAAGAAGATACTCAGGCTTGCCGGGATAAGGGACATATGGGTCAAGGCCTCCGGGCAGACCTCCACGAGGAACAATCTTGTTTTCGCGCTTTTTGAGGCGTTGAGGAACCTTAACAGGACCAAGGGGAAGCTATGAAGGTGAAGCCAGAGGTTTACGCCATAGTGAGGATAAGGGGCTCCGTGAAGACCAGCGGCGGGATGAAGGATACCCTTAGGATGCTCAGGCTGACCCGCGTCAACCACTGCGTCATATACCCCAAGACGAAGAGCATGGATGGCATGCTCAAGAAGGCGGAGCCGTGGATAACCTGGGGTGAAGTCAGGGCCGACACGCTTGCGGAGCTTGTTGCCAGGAGGGGAAGGAAGCCGGGGGATAAGAGGCTTGATGAAAAGGAAGTGAAAGAGGTCTCCAGCATGATACTTAACGAAGGGTCATTGAGGAATGCCCCTGTCAAGCCCGTTTTCAGGCTCAGCCCGCCATCAAAAGGGCATGGCAGCACAAAGATGCTTTACCCAAAAGGCGCGGCCGGCTACCGCGGGGAAGCCATAAACGAGCTGCTTAAGAGGATGATTTAGAATATAGGTAAGGTATGAAAAAGAAGAGGAAGAAA
>JACQIG010000096.1 GCA_016198605.1 Candidatus Aenigmatarchaeota archaeon
ATTCTTCCGTATGTCTGGAGGATTTAATTCTGGGCTGTAGGAAAGGAAAAAATTAGCCCAGTGTCGCCCAGGGTCAATGGCCCTAGAGCAAGACTGGGAAACATATTAATGCATACTAACATTGCCTGACTTATAAAACTATCGCTTGCATTATACCGGCCCTACCGGCCTCCCGCTATCCATAGCATTATAAATACCGCCATTCAATCCTTTCTGTATGGAGAGCATGAGGACAATAAACATCAGGATATCGGACTTCGCTTCCGCCATGGGCTACTGCCAGTACATAGCCCCAAACATATACGAGCTTGGCCTCAAGAGGAAGCTGTCCAGGCAGCTGCTCGCGGGCAAGGCCCTGCATGAGAGGCTTGAGGCCGAGGACAAGCTTGTTCCCAGGGAGGAGGCCACTAAAGAGCAGCTGGCCGACGCCTTCTTTGACCTTGACTTCACCAGGGAAGGGATATCAGTCTGCGTGGAAAGGGTGAACCAGAACAATTTCCGCTACAATGGGAGGACGGACAAGGTCATCAGGTACAAGGGGGACGTCTATATCATAGACGACAAGACGACAAGCAAGGAGTCAGTCCCTGACAGGCTTTACCTCGACAGGCTGCTGCAGCTGGGCGCCTACTGCGAGGGCTTCATAAGGACTTACTCGCCAATGATATCCTTCAACCGTCTGCTCTTCAGGGTGATTCACAGGAACCCCGCAGGCGAGGTCATCCAGGAGAAATCAATGGAATACGGGCAGGAAGCAAGGGCCATCCTGGTGGAGAACTTCAACAAGTTTGAAGGCCTGATAAACAAGACAATGCAGCCGCAGCACCACAACAACCCCAACAGGTGCAGGCCCTGCGGCTTCTTTGATGCGTGCAAGTGGAGGGTGGAGAGTCCTGCGCTGCCGAAGGGTGTGTAGGGTATTATAGTCCTACCTCATCCACAGAATTGTATGTTTTTATTGATATCTTGTTTTCCTCCAGCAGGGCCAGGTAATTCCCCGCGAGCCCTTCGGAGAGGCGTGCAATCTCATCCGGGTCCTGCGATATCCAAAGCCTTTTAACAAGCTTCTCATAATCCTTGGGCAGCTTCTTGAATCCAAAAGCCTCAATGAAGTTCTTGTAATAATTCCTGGTGAAATGCCGGCGGTTCAGCAGGCCGAGGCAGAGGTTTATGTGGTACAGCAGGCTCCGCGCATAGTCAATGGCGGATGGCTGGTCCTTTTCCAGCCTTGCGTTTCTTATCTTGTTGAGCAGGTCAGCCAAAGGAGGAATGTCTTCCTTCAATTCCCTTGTGAATTTCCCGTCTGGTATGGCCCTTACGGCATCATGGAACCTTTCCAGAACCCTCCCGTCGCCGCACATTTTCTTTATGCAGAAGAACCTGGCTATTCTCATTGCCCAATAATGGTCCACGTCACTGAGCATCTTCTCCGCGTCCTTCAGATCCGTGAATGCAACGGCTACCTGGATATCCTTGAAAAGGAAATCGTTTCCCTCTATGCGGCTCCCCTCTTTCGTGATGAACAGCATCTCTATGTCAGAATGCGGGAGGTCCTCATCCCTGGCCGTGGAGCCGCACAGGCCTCCAACGAGTATCTTGTTGCCGTATTTTTCCAAGACTTTTTTTACAATCTTTTCTGCAACATCCATCCTCTCTTTGTGATCCATGCTAAATATTCATGAGGAAGTCTTAATAATCAGAACCTCATCCCCTCTTCCTTGATCACGTTCAGGATGAGCTTCGTGTGCGTCCTCTCCACGTGCGGTATTGTCTGCAGCCTCTTGATGAAGCTGTCCAGCTGCCTGGTGTCCCTGAACTTGGCCAGGACCATGGCGTCAAAGCCGCCTGTTATGTCATAGACGGCGAACACGTTGCTGCTCTCCGCTATCTGCTTTTCAACCTCTATCAGCCTCCCCCTGGACACCCTTATCTCAATGGCCACCTGCATGCCGTAGCCGAGCTTCTCGTAGTCCAGCATGGCCGTGAAGCCCTTCAGGATCCCCTGGTCCTGCATGGACCGTATCCTGCTTATCACGGTGGCCGTGGATATCCCCGCCTTCCTGGCCATCTGCCTGTACGAAAGCCTCGCGTTCCCCATGAGGATCTTCAGCACCTTCAGGTCGGTCTTGTCGGGCATACAAATGTATAGTTTTCCTGGCCGGTTTAAATACTTTCCATACATACATCTAGAAAACCTATTATTTCTATTACGTATGTTCAATAAATTCCAGAAAACTATATAAAACACCCATACAACCACTTATCAGGGAAATGTGGATATTTCTTTGCGGGTTCGTGCTGCGAACCCTGCTATCAGATTGGTGGTAGGCTTGGGAACAGAAGGGAAACCCTATTTCAGGAGCGCGAAAGAGGTGGTGGATTTTGCGGCCAACGAGAAGGTAGACCACTATTCATTGTTCTTTCCGGATCCTTTCGGCGTTCCAGAGCACATGGCCGCATATGGCCTGACGGAGGAGGACATAGAGAGGGGGATCGGATATGACGGCTCAAGCATAAGGCTTTCCCAGGAAATAAATGAGAGCGACATGCTGCTCGTGCCTGACATAAGCACGGCGTTCGTTGACCCGTTCAACGACAAGTTCAGCCAGCTCAACATAATATGCAATTCCAGGGATCCCATAACGCAAGGCGGCTACTCCCGTGACCCGAGGCATATTGCCCAAAAAGCCGAGGGATACCTGAAAGGCACGGGCATTGCAGACACAGTCTTTATCGGGCCCGAGATGGAGTTCCACATATTTGATGATATCATGTATCTTGTGGACCCCCTCCACTCCTTCTACCAGATAGTCTCTCACGAATCTCCTAATGCCGCGGCAATGAGGAACAATTCAGGCCCAAGGGCGGGCTTCAAGGAGGGGTATTTCCCGGCTCCCCCGATTGACACGCTTAACGATATCAGGTGCGAGATGGCATCCATCCTCAGGAAAATAGGAATAGAGCCGGAGGCGCACCACCATGAAGTTAGCACCTCAGGCCAGAACGAGATAGACATCAAATACAGCACGCTTGTGAAGTCAGCGGACAATGTGATGATGCTGAAATATGTGGTGAAGAACGTTGCAAGGAGGCACGGCAAGCACGCAATATT
Organism: Candidatus Aenigmatarchaeota archaeon; assembly: GCA_016198605.1. GTDB lineage: Archaea > Aenigmatarchaeota > Aenigmatarchaeia > QMZP01 > QMZP01 > JACQIG01. The sequence continues at coordinate 3,113 of JACQIG010000096.1, forward strand.
CATGCCAAAGCCCATCTTTGAGGACAACGGCTCAGGCATGCACGTGCATTCAAGCCTCTGGAGTGGCGGCAACCCGCTTTTCCACAAGGCGGGGAATTATGCAAACCTGAGCGAGCTGGGCCTGCATTACATAGGCGGCCTGCTGCAGCACGCGCCTTCCTTGCTGGCCATATGCGCGCCAACAACAAACTCTTACAGGAGGCTTATACCAGGGTTTGAGGCGCCTGTAAATTTGACATATTCAAGGCGCAACAGGTCAGCCGCTATCAGGATCCCTATGGTCAGGGAAGACTCTCCTGCAGCCAAGAGGGTTGAATTCAGGCCCCCTGACCCCACAGCAAACCCGTACATGGCTTTCTCGGCCATACTCATGGCAGGACTGGACGGGATAGAGAACAATATAGACCCAGGGGAACCTGTTGACGAGGACATATACAAGCTGCCTTCTGATAGGAGGAAAGGCATCCCCTCAACTCCAGGGAGCCTAGAGGACGCGTTGAGGGCACTTGAGCAGGACCATGGGTACCTTCTTAAGGGAGGCGTATTCAGCAGGGACTTCCTGCTTGCATACATAGACAGGAAGCACGAGAAAGAGATAAATCCCATGAAGGCAAAGCCGCACCCCGATGAGTTCAGGCTTTATGCGCCCTTATAGAGGGGAGACCATATCTCAGCTCCTGAAGTAAAGCATGGCCCTGACTATAAGTATTATCACTATTATCGCCACTATCCCGACCAGGGCCAGCGTCTTGAGAGGGAGCTGGTTGATGCCCACCAAGGCGCCTGTCAGGCTGCCCAGTGGATTTTCCATGCTCCCGTCAGCCACAGGCTCCCCTGTGGAGAAGAAGGGCTCGCCAATGTTTATCTTCAGCGTCTTGCTTGACAGGAAATTCCCTGATTCCGCCCTCACCTCGGCCTCGTACCTGCCTTCCGCAACGCCTTCCGGCGGGGTGACGTAGACGAATATCTCCCCTTCCTCGCCGGGGTCAAGCCTCAGCCTCTCAGGGCTTATGAACACCCACTGCGGGCCGCGGAGGCTTATGCTGAACGTGTCCTCCGACTCCCCGGTGTTCTTCAGGCTTATCATGAAAGTGGAGGCTTCGCCAACATCCAGGTTGACATTGGATGACTGCGCCGTTATGGCAGCGGAATAGCACTGCTCCGCGGGCTTGACTGAAAGCATTGCGCCCGTGGCAAGCTCCACGTTCCCTGAAACCAGGGATGCTGCCAGCTCCTCCTGCCCTTCCCCGGCCTGCACCCCAAACTCCAATGTCCGCGCCTGTCCCGCCTTCAGGTCAAATTCCTTCACGGAGTCGCCGAACTTCAGGGTGTAAGTGTCGTCAAATTTGCCGGTGTTCTTCACAAGGATATTGTATTTGGCCTCGCTGCCTGCGCATACCGTCTGCTCCGCAGGGGAGACGGCGATTTCAGCTGAGTAGCAGTTCTCCACCTCCAGCTCCACCGCGGCCCTGTCAGATATGTCCCCGGCAGTTGCCTCCACCTCTATGGACCTCTTGCCGGGGTCCCCGGCGGCAACATAAGTGAGCATTACGGTCTTTGCCTGCTTTGGCTGGAGACTTACGGTGTCCTCCTCAAGCTCACCCTCCGATGCCGTAAGCATGAACGTTTCCTCCACAGAGCCCTGGTTCTTGATTATGACAGGGATCCTGGCCTCGTCGCCTGAACAGAAGGTTGCCTTCTCAGGCTGCGTCAGCACGACTGCGACATTCCTGCACTCCGTCCCATCCAGCGTCCCTGAGACGGGCTTTTCCAGCCCTGCCTCGCCCTGCGACAGCACGCTGACGTCAAAGGCCAGCATGCCGGCCTTCTCCGGGGAAATGGCAAGCGCGACATTGGTTTCCTCGCCTGGCTCCACTGTTATTTCCTTGTCGTCCAGGGATACAATCTCGGGGGCATCAATGATGTAAGTGTCGCGTTTGGTTCCCGTATTCTTGATCACAAGCGAATAGGCCGCCGACTTGCCTATGCATGCTGTGCTTTCCGCCGGCGTGAGGATGGCAGTGAAATCGTAGCACTCTGAATAGCCAATGCTTATGGTCTTTGTGTCCTTTGTGGGGGATTTTTCCGACTGGGTCGTTATTGAAATCTCCTGCGTGCCCGTGAGTCCCGCAGGCGGGTCCACGGTTATGGTCACCGTTTCAGCCTCGCCCGGGTCAAGCTCAACCCTGTTTGTGGAGAAGCTTGCCCACTTGGCTGATGAGCCCAGCAGGAAGGCGTCCCTTTCCCTGCCGTTGTTCTTCACTTCAGCCCTGAATTCCGTTTTCTCCGGCTTCTCTGTGCACACATCCCTTGACGAGCCGGCAATGTCCAGCTCAACGGCCCTGCACCTCAGGACGTCTATCATTATGGCTTTCGCCACCTTCTCCCCTCCAGCCTCTGCGCTTACCTTCACCTCATATTTCCCTGGCGCCACGTCAGGGACTGTTATCCATATGGGGTCCACTTGTTTCGTCTCCCCCGCCTCCACGGTTACAGGGGACCTTATGAAGTCAATGTCCTGCGGCCAGCTTTCAGGGAGATCCACGGACATCACGAAACTTTCAGCCGATTCACCGTTGTTGGTTATGAAAACCCTCACGTCATTCTTGTTCAGCACCCCCACCTCGTCCAGGCTGTGCGGGCATGATGACACATCAGGGTCCTGGATATTAAGGTCAAAATGGGTTGCCA
>JACQIG010000006.1 GCA_016198605.1 Candidatus Aenigmatarchaeota archaeon
GTTAAAACCATCCTTCAAAAAACACATGGATCTTCTGCCAGGCCCTTACACGTTAATCTTGAAAATGAAAAAAATCTGCGCAGCAAAAAACGTATCTTATTCACAGAATCTTGGAATCAGGATACCAAAACACCCCTTAACAAAAATAATCCAAAAATCCGGCAGGCCATTCGTCACGACCTCGTGCAACATCTCCGGGAAGCCGACTATCAGGGCAATAAATGGTCTTCCAAAACCAATAGAAGGAGAAGTTGATTACATTATAGACGGAGGAATGCTGGATAATCCTGCTTCAAAAATACTGGACCTGACGGGAAATAGGGTAAAAAATGTAAGATAATTATGTAACGCCGAGGGCAGGATTTGAACCTGCACGGGACAGAGTCCCACCAGATTTCTAGATAGCTTCTCCACATCTCCGCCGATTCAGAGTCAAGCCAAATGATCATTACCTTGGGCCTTAGCCCTTGGTTCAGTAAATCTAGTTCTCAAGTGTCGCCAATCCCCAGAAGACCAGCTTCTGGAAACCCACTGGCGCGTTGAACCGGGTTCCGCCTTCGAGCCGTTACAGCAAGTCAAGTCTTAGATGGCCTGCTGAAGGTACCTCGGCTGATGCCTGATTTTACAATCTTATCCGGTTGCTCGGCAATCTTCTATTTGACGTGTTGGCTTTTAAATTCAAAATCATGTCTTTAGCGCGTGCCTGAACCCCGCCTTCCCCGCCTTCCCGAGCTCCCATGCGTCCTCTATCAGCATGTCCGGGACTGTCCCCAGGACGGGATAGGCAAGCCTGCACTTCCCGCACAGGATGAACATGCCCTTCTCCTGCACGTCGCCCTTGCATTTCGGGCACGCGAGGACCGAGAGGAGCTTCTTGTCTATCATAACAACCACTAGTAGCGTAAGGCTTATATTACCTCCCGAACTTCTTCTGCTGCTCGAAGTACCAGTCCATTATCCCGTCAAACTCCTTCCTGGTGAACTCCGGCCAGAGGGAATCCGAGAAGTATATCTCCGCGTAGGAGGCCTGGTAGAGCATGAAGTTGGAGAGCCTGTGCTGCTTGCCTGTCCTTATCAAAAGGTCAAGCGGCTCCCTCACCATCAGGAACCTGTCTATGGTGCTTATGGGCTTCTTCACCACCTTCTTTATCGCCTCGTTTATCTCGAACTTTGAGCCATAGGCAAGCATTATGTTAAGCATGTATTTTGAATAGTTCTTTGTGGAATCCACAAGCTCCTTGGCAATGTCCTTTATGGTAGGGGACCAGAGGCTGTCGTTGCCATGTATCCTCACCTTCATGCCTGCCCTAGGGTTATTCAGGAAGCTCTTCAGCTGGTAGCGGTATATCTTCCAGAGCTCCTCCACCTCCTTCTTTGACCTGCTGAGGTTTTCAGTGGACAGGGCAAATATAGTGACGTTCCTTATCTGCGGGTATTCCTGGCACCAGTTGAGGAACTCCTCCACCCTCTTGGCGCCCTCCCAGTGGCCGTGCCACACTGGCTTCCCCATCTTCTTTGCATAGCGCCTGTTGCCGTCCGGTATCAGGCCTATGTGTATGCTCTTGTTCCTCCTGACAAAATCGTCGCCCATAAATGACCGCCTAGAGGGCTGCCAGCCTCTCCAGCCTTTCCACCCTCTTTTCAATTGGCGGGTGCGTCATGAAAAGCCCTGTGAACCAGTCCTGCGAGAAGGGGTTGACAATCCACATATGTGCGGTCGCAGCAGAGCCTCCCCTCAGCGGGTGCTCCCTGGCAACTGATTCTATCTTCCTCAGAGCGGACGCGAGCGCATGCGGCTTGTGCGTGAGCATTGCACCGGTGATGTCGGCCTTGTATTCCCTTGACCTTGATATGGCCAGCCTCACCAGCATAGCCGCGAGAGGCGCGAAGACCACCATGAATATGAGGCCGAGCATGTTGCCCTCACCCTGCCTCTCCTGCTGCATGAAGAGCGACCAGTAGCTCATCTGCGCAACATAGGCTATCGCGCCCGCAATGGTGGCGGCCAGGCTGGAGACGAGTATGTCGTGGTTCTTTATGTGGCCCATCTCGTGCGAGATGACGGCCTCCATCTCCTCAGGGTTAAGCATCTTAAGGCCGTCTGTTATTGCTATGGCGGCGTTCTTTGGGCTCCTGCCGGTGGCAAAGGCGTTTGGCACCCTTGTAGGGACGGAATAGACCCTGGGCTTGGGGACCTTGGCCTGCCTGGCAACCCTCTCCACAATGCCGTTAAGCTCCGCATCCTCTGATGGCTTCGCCTTGTACATCTTCAGCGCAATCTTGTCTGAGTAATAGTATGCGACCAGGTTGAGCAGGACCGAGAAGGCCAGCGCTACCGTCATGCCCAAGGGCCCGGCGAAAAACCAGCCCACCGCAAGCAGTATGCCTGTCAATGTGCCAAGCAGGATTATTGTATGGAATGCCATGCCATCATTATGGAGGAGTAAAATATATAAGTTTACCCAGCCACGCAACTGGTATGGAGCTGCTGGACATTGAAAGCGCAATAAGGAAGGGCGTCCCCCTGGAAGCGATAGCCGAGAGGCTTGACTGGAGGGAGTTTGAAATGCTGTGCTCTGCCATACTTAATGAGCACGGGTGGAAAATCAAGAGGAATTTCCATTTCAAGACAGGCTCCAGGCACGAAATAGACATAGTCGCGCTAAAGCCGGACAAAATACTGCTTGTAGACTGCAAGCACTGGGGCATCAGGCCGGGCAAGAAATACCAGCTGAAGGCCGCGGCGGAAAAGCAGTCAAACCGGGCAGGAGAATTTCAAAAGGCCAGGTTTTTATGGAGAAAAGACAGGCAGAAATCACACACCATCATAATAACCCTTTTTGAGGAGGAAATATTGCAGGTGGAAGGCGTATGGATAGTCCCCGTTTTCAAGCTGAACGCATTCCTCCTGGACATAGAAAGCTACCTGGAATAAGGCTTTAACTTCAGACTCCTTATTATTTCCCTGACAACATTCCCCGGGCTTCTGCCAGTCGTGTCAAATTCCATGACAGGTTTTCCCCTCTCAAGCGCCTCAGATTTGCAGACCTCCATTATTTCGGCCTGCACGTTTTCAGCTATCTTCCCCTTCCACCAACCCTTTTTCTTGCCCCTCTTGATAAGCTCTTTAGGCTTTGCCCTGAGGACAATTATTATGTCGCAGGGCATCTCATGCGCATAGTGGGATTCAATCACGGCGTTCTTCCCGGCCATTTGTCCTATTTCCTTCCCCAGCAGGCCTATGTCAACTATCTTCGCCCTCCTTTTCCTGTCATACCCGCAATAGAAGCCCTTCTTCCTTGCCAGATCGTTCAGGCTGATGAAGCCATATTCCAGTTCCCGGGCCAGCAGCCTGCCTATTGTGGTTTTTCCCTTGCCTGGCGTCCCTGTCACCGCGATTATCATGCCTAGCTTTTAAATAACTGGGCATTAAACGTTTAGTATGCCCGCAATAGACATCTGGACGGAGAAATACAGGCCGCAGCGGCTTGATGATGTGGCCAACCAGAGGCACGTTGTGGAGAGGCTTAAGGCCTGGGTCAGGGGCGGCTCCATACCAAACATGCTTTTCGCGGGCCCGGCAGGGGTCGGCAAGACCACCGTGGCGCTTTGCCTCGCCAGGGAGCTTTACGGCGAGAACTGGAAGCACAACTTCCAGGAGACTAATGCATCCGATGACAGGGGCATAGGCATTGTCCGGGGCAGGATAAAGGAGTTCGCAAGGATGAAGCCGCTTGGTGCTGAATTCAAGATAATATTCCTTGACGAGAGCGACGCGCTCACCCCAGAGGCGCAGCAGGCCCTCAGGAGGACGATAGAGAAGTTTTCCGATGTCTGCCGCTTCATCCTCTCCTGCAACTATTCCTCAAGGATAATAGAGCCCATCCAGTCCAGGTGCACCGTCTTCAGGTTCAAGGGGCTGGCTGAGGAGCATGTAATGGAATACCTTGAGAGGATTGTTAAAAGCGAAAAATTAAGCGCAGACAAGGAGGCGCTGAAGGCGATATTCGAGGTGGCGGAAGGCGACCTCAGGAAGTCCACTAATGTGCTTCAGGCAGCCGCAGCCCTTGGCAAGATAACAAGGGACGTGGTTTACGAGGCAGCTTCCCAGGCAAGACCGGGAGACGTGAAAGAGATGCTGGAATCCGCACTTAGCGGCAGGTTCACGGACTCCAGGAAGAAGCTGTACCAGCTGCTCATCCAGCAGGGCCTCTCTGGCGAGGACATAATAAGGGAGATGCACAGGCAGGTGTTTGACCTGCAGGTGAGCGAGCAGAAGAAGCTGGAGTTCATAGAAAAAATCGGGGAATTTGAATTCAAGCTTAACCAGGGAGGCACGCCTGAGGTGCAGCTGGAGGCCTTGCTGGCGTGTTTGGCGAAGTCAGTTTGATTTATATCCTTCCTCCCACCAATAATCTACAATTTCCAGGCATCATTATGAAACTCGTATTTCTCGGCCCCCCGGGGTCTGGCAAGGGGACTTACGCCTCAAGGCTGTCACCGCTGCTCTCCATACCGCACATCTCCACCGGCGACATATTCAGGGACAACATGGCCAGGAAGACCCCCCTGGGTAAGAAAGTGGAGAAGTACCTGAAGAGGGGCGGCCTGGTTCCGGACGACATAGTAATAGAAGTCGTGAAGGAAAGGATATCGCAGAAGGACTGCAGGAACGGCTTCATCTTTGACGGCTTTCCGAGGACAGCGGAGCAGGCCATTGCGCTGGACAGGATAACAAAACTGGACATGGTGCTGAACCTAAACCTCTCGGAGGACATAATAATAAAGAAGATGAGCGCCAGGAGGGTGTGCGGGAAGTGCGGCCAGATATACAACATTGCCGACATCAGGCTTGGCAAATTCAGGTTCCCTCCAATACTGCCAAAGAAGGAAGGCGCATGCGACAAGTGCGGCGGCAAGCTCATGCAGAGGAAGGACGACACCATAGGCGTCATAAAGGACAGGCTTGAGGTCTACAAGAAGCAGACCAAGCCGCTGATAGATTACTACAAGAAGAAATCAATCCTTAGGGACGTGAATGTGATAGGCCCGCCTGAGGTAATGGTGCCGATAATATTAAAGACAATAGGGAAGCAATAACTTATATCAGAACACATTAATTTGCAAATCTTGTGCCACAGCACAAGAGATGCGGCACATCTCTTGCGGCAAGGCCGCAAGACTTTGCATGTGTTCTGATAGCTATCAAATCGCTTGCTAAAAGTTTGATTATTATTGCGATTTGATATTAAATAGGGGTCACTTCATCTCCGACACGAAGCCCAGCCTCTGCAGCTGCGCTATGATGAAC
>JACQIG010000001.1 GCA_016198605.1 Candidatus Aenigmatarchaeota archaeon
GCCTGGGTTCGAATCCCAGTGACCCCATGAGAGCATTTAAACCTGCCGGCCAATAATAGAGATATCCATTGGGTGCGTTATGGCAGAGGAATGCATATTCTGCAAGATAGCCAAAGGGCACATACCGGCGAAGAAGGTGTATGAGGACGAGAGTGTGATGGCCTTCCTTGACATAAACCCCAGGAACCCTGGCCACACGCTCGTGATACCCAAGGGCCACTACGAGACCCTTTTTGACATGCCCCCCAGAGAAGCCGCCGGCCTTTTCGAAAGGGTGAGGAACATAGCGGTCTCCGTCAAGGAGAGCATGACCGCTGACGGGATAAGCATCTCCCAGAGCAATGGCAAGGCTGCCGGCCAGGTGGTCCCACACATGCATTTCCACATAATCCCAAGGTTCAACAGCGAAGGCCCCGCGGGGCTAGAGGGCATGCTCCCCGTGAAGAGGATGGAAGACAAGGCGCTTGACAAGATAGCCGACGCCATAAAGAAGGCAAAGCCCAGCGAGGACTACAGGGAGGAGAAGCCGGCCAGGGAGGAGCCGGAGGAAGAAAAGCCCAGGAAGAAAGAGGAGAAAAAGAAGAAGCCCGAGCCCGAGGATGACGAGTTTGAGGAGCTTGACCTTGAGAATTTTGAGTTTGAATGACCACTTTTCTTACGAGAGCGGATGCCTGCCGCTTATGTTATAAGCGGACTTGCTATTCCGCTTCTGCAGAACCCGATTGCCTTCGGCAATGGGCCCATTCGCTTTAGCGAATCGGGAATCGGTCGGCCAAAAGAACATGAACTGTTAGCCAATTCTGTTGGATAACAGCTATATAATTTAAAATGCACTAATTCTAATCTAGGCGCCGATAGTCCAGTGGTAAGACAAGGGCCTTCCAGATGCTATATCACCAATAGCATAGAGTTAGCCTTTGACGCGGGTTCGATTGGGTGCTGGCTAATACCACAGGAGCGAAGCCAGACCTTGCGGAATTCCCGCTCGGCGCATAAGATGGAAATATTGTGCATGAATGCCGTTGGCACAAGCGGACAAACAATGCTTAAAAAGCTTTCCTTCCAAGGTTAAACAGTTTTTATCATGGACGGTTCAAGATACGGCGAACTGGGCGTTGACGTCCACAAGGCCGGCATAGAGGCTTTCAGGGATGCCGTCTCCGGCATTTACAGGCACGCCTTTTGCGATATCCATCCGGACCCTGACATGCCAGGCTATGGCTTTGTCCACCACACTGATGGCACAGGCAGCAAGCCAGTCCAGAACTACCTGAATTGGAAAGAGACAGGCGACCTGGAATCCTTCAGGGGGATCGCCCAGGACACGCTGGCCATGAACATCGGTGACGCGTTCTGCGTGGGAATCCCCACCTCAGGCAGTTTTGTTGACTACGTTGCAATAAACAGGTTCCACGCCCCAAAGAAGGAAGCCCTTCAAATACTTGCAGAGGATTTCACAAAGCTCTTTGGAATGCTGGACGGTTACGGAATCAGGATAATGTTTGCCGGCGGCGAGACCGCAGACCTTCCAGACCAGCTGAGGACCCTGGATGTCGCAGGCGCAATCCACGCAAGGTACAAGCTGGACTCCGTCATCACCGGCGAGGAAATCAGGCCGGGCGACACAATAATAGGCCTTGCAAGCGGCGGCCAGGCCAAATATGAAAGCAAACCTGCCGGAGCCATCATGAGCAACGGCCTCACACTCGCGCGCCATTGCCTGATGAGGCATGAATTCGGGGAAAAATACCCTGAGATAAGGGAACCTGGCAATGAATATACAGGCCCCTTCTCGCCAACGGATGTTGTGGAAGGGATAGAAGGGACAGTAGGCGAAGAGCTCACAAGGCCAACAAGGATATTCGCCCCGGCTTTCAAGGGCGCAATAGAGCATTTCGGGAATTCCATCCACGGCATCGTGTTCAACACTGGAGGGGGCCACACAAAGTGCCTGAGGGTTGGCAGGGGCATAATGTACGTCAAGGACAGCCTGCCTGACCCGCCTGCCATCTTCAAGATGGTGCAGGGGCACGGGCGCGTCCCATGGAAAGAGATGTACGAGGATTTCAACATGGGCGTCGGCGCGGAACTGTATGTGGACAGCGCTGCCTCTTCAGAGGTGCAGGAATTTGTCCGGGAAGAATTCAACATTGCCGCATCAAGAATCGGGAAGTGCGGAAAGTGCGATGGCAAGAACAAGGTCCGTTTGGAAACCATTCATGGGAATTTCTAATATTGAAGGATACACCAAGATAATAATATAAAGTTTACCCAGGATATTATCAATCATGGACACGATAACGGTAATTGATTTTGGCGGGCAGTATACGCACCTGATAGCTGAAAGGCTGAGGGACCGCGGCTTCTATGCTGTTGTTGCTCCCCCCGGGACGCCCCTTGAACAGCTGTCTTATTCCAGGGGCATAATACTCTCTGGCGGCCCCAAGAGCGTTTATGATGATGGCGCACCACGGTGCGACCCGGGGATATTCCAGGGGGATATTCCCGTGCTGGGCATATGTTACGGCGCACAGCTGATGGCCCACTGCATGGGCGGCAAGGTGCAGCCAGGAGAGACCAGGGAGTACGGGAAAAACAGCCTCCTGAGGCAGCCAGACGGAAGCGCGCTGTTCGACGGCCTGGATGAAGCTGAGCCCGTGTGGATGAGCCACGGGGATTGCATAACAGACGCAGGCCCGGCTTTTGACATAATCGGGACTTCAGCCAGCGGGATAATCGCCGCAATCAGGGCGCGCGGCAGGGAAGTTTACGGCGTGCAGTTCCACCCTGAAGTGAAGCACACGCCAAGGGGCCTTGATGTCCTTGAGAATTTTGCCGGCAAGATATGCGGCTCCAGAAAGGAATGGACGGGGGGGAGTGACATAGAGGACGCGGTCGGGTACATAAGGGAAACTGTCGGCAATTCCAGCGTTGGCGCGATGACAAGCTTCGGCGTAGATTCGTCCGTGGCAGCCAAGCTGACCAGCATGTCATACGGAGACAAAGCGCTGATATTATACGTATCAGGCCTTGACAGGAAAGGCGATCCGCAAAGGGCTGAAAGGCTTGCGGGACGGATGGATCTGCATAACTTCCACATAGTTGACGCGGAAGACAGGTTCATAGGATCCCTGTCAGGCATCACGGACCCCCAGGCACAGAGGAACGTTATAGGCAACCTTTACGTGGAGCTTTTTGATGATTATGTTGAAGGCATGGGGTGGGACAAGGACAAGACTTTCTTTGTCCAAGGGACTCTATACACAGACAGGGTGGAAAGCGGGGAAGGCGTTGGCAGCCTGGCGGCAAACATAAAGACGCACCATAACGTGGGCGCCAGCCTCATCATGGAGAAAAAGCAGAAGGGCCTAATCGTGGAGCCGAATAAATGGAAATACAAGGACGGCGCAAGGAAGAGGGCCCGAGCTCTTGGGCTCCCTGACGAGATAGTAAACGCCCAGCCTTTCCCCGGGCCGGGGCTGGCCCTGAGGATGATAAACGAGGTCGGCATTCCCGAAGATGTGGCAGGCATCTATGGAAGGGCAAACGGCATTGTAAGCAGATACGGCCTTAATGGGTATGTATTCCCCATCAGGACAGTGGGCGTGATTGGCGACCAGAGGGCATACATGAACCTGCTACTGACAGAAGGGAATCCTGATTTCCAAGACAGGGCTGCCGCAGCCACGGAGGTTGTAAACAGGGTCAGGGGCATAGGCAGGGTTGCATATTCCTTCTCCCGCGGCCTTGACCAGGCCGCGTTTTTGGGCACAAAGCCGCTTGCTTTTGACAAGAAAAACCTGCGCCTTCTGCGCGAAATAGACGATTCAGTAAACGAGGCTGCCAGGGGATACGGCCTGATGGGCAAGATATCCCAGATGCCTGTCATCCTCTTCCCCGGTCCAGGAAAGCCGTGGGTCGGCATAAGGCCCGTGGGCACAGAGGATTACATGACAGCTGCGCCTGTTGAATTCCCGGCCAGATTGGCAGGGGAACTGACAGAAAAACTGATGGGCTCTTATGATCTCGGGGGCGTGGCCTTTGACGACACAAGCAAGCCGCCGGCCACGATAGAGTGGAAGTAGGAATCATTCGCCCTTTCCCTTATTAAACCGGAAGCGATATATTATAAGCACCACAATTGGTTTTTATGAAAGGCTCTTTTGTGCTACCTGTGGCTGCCGCGGCTGTGGTTGCTGTAGTGCTGGCTTCCTCAATAATGCTCTATAACCAGGGTGGCAATGCCAACATCTTTCCCACATCCGGGTCGCAACTGAAGAAGTTCTCCTCAATGGAGGAGCTTGTTGATTATGTAAAGGCCCCCCAGCAGGCTGGAGGCGGCTATTTTGGCGGGCCGGTGTTCCAGGGAGCATTGTCAGACCGCGCAGGGATTCCTGAAGCTTTGCCAGCTGCCGCAGGAGAAGGCAAATCAACTGCTACAGCGGACTACTCAACGACAAACATCCAGGTTGCCGGCGTTGACGAGCCTGACATAGTGAAGAACGACGGCAAGTATATCTACACGGTCTCAGGGAGCAATGTTGTGATTGTTGACGCGTATCCTGCGGAGGAGGCCAGCGTGCTTGCGGAGATGGACACCGGTGGTGCAATAGCTGACATATTCATCAATGGGGACAGGCTTGTCATCTTCGGCCACCTGCAGGAGTCCTATCCATATCCGGTGCCCTTAGGGGGTGAAGGCATCGCAGAACAAGACATAGCAGCCCCTGCAATTGGCGGCATCATTGCCCCGCGATACCCATATTTTTACCAACAGAAGGCATTCGTGCAATTGTATGACATTTCAGACAGGCAGAACCCTGGCATAACCAGGAACATCACAGTCAGCGGGAGTTACTATGACGCCAGGATGATTGGCGATAATGTTTATGTGATAATCAACACCCCTGTGAGCCTCTTCGGCAACGGGGACGATGTCGTGATACCGCTTGTCGCGGAAGCAGGAAGGGCGCTGCCTTCACCCACTGTAGTCTTCCCGGATGTGTATTACTTTGACAACCCTGACTGGTCATACAGGTTCACCACCATATTTTCAATAAAACTAAATGACGACAGCAGCGCCCCGCAGAGCAGGATTTTCCTGATGGGCGACGCGCAGAACATATTCGTCTCGCAGGACAACATCTACGTCACATACCAGAAGAACATACAGCCGCTTGAGATGGCGGACAGGCTGATAGACGAGGTCATCATACCCATTGTGCCAGGGCTGGAGCCCCAGATACGGGAGATAAGGGCGCAGGACATCCCTGACTACCAGAAGACCCAGAGGATACAGGAGCTGGTAGGGGATTACATGGCAAAGCTGAGCGCGGAAGAGCTGGAGCAGCTGCAGGCAGATGCGCAGCAGAGGATGCAGGAGTTCCAGTCAAGGCTTGCGAAAGAGCTGGAGAGGACAATAATACACAGGATTGCCATAGACAACGGCAGGATAGAGCATGAGGCCGAAGGAAGCGTCCCGGGCCATGTGCTTAATCAGTTCTCCATGGACGAGTTTGAAGGGCATTTCAGGATTGCCACAACTACAAGCCCGCAGTACTTCGCGGGCGGCACGGCCGAGAAGCAGAAGAACCATGTTTATGTCCTTGACGGGAGCCTCAACACGGTGGGGAAGCTTGAGGACCTGGCCCCGGGGGAGAGCATCTATTCCGCAAGGTTCATCAGCGGAAGGGCATACCTCGTGACGTTCAAGCAGGTTGACCCGCTTTTCGTGATAGACCTGAGCGACCCTGCAAACCCGAGGGAGCTCGGGAGGCTCAAGATACCGGGATTCTCCAATTACCTGCACCCGTATGACGAGAACCACATAATCGGAATAGGCAAGGACGTTGATGAGAGCATTGACGCGGACAAGGTACATTCGGATGACGCCGTGTATTACACCGCGATAAAGGGCGTGAAGCTGTCCCTGTTTGACGTGAGCGACGTGGAGCACCCAAGAGAAGTAGCAAAGTACGTGATAGGCGACCGCGGGACTGAATCAGAGGCGCTGCAGGACCACAAGGCATTCCTGTTCAGCAGGGAGAAAGGCCTCCTGGTGATACCAATACTGCTTGCTGAAAGCTCTGAGAAGCCAGGCTTTGACTATTACACCCAATATGCATTCCAGGGTGCCTACGTCTTTGGCCTCACCCTTGATGGAGGGTTCGAGCTGAAGGGCAGGATCACGCATGCCGATGAGGCGGCAAAGAATGAATATTATTACTACGGGCCATACGCAGTCAGGAGGTCCCTTTACATAGGCAACACGCTTTACACAGTTTCAGGCAAGGTGATAAAGATGAACGACCTGGAAGGCCTGGATGAGATAAACAAGGTGGAGCTGCCTTTTGAGGAGTCCCCCTCAACCTATCCTTATTACAGATAATGATTTATTCTCCTGTTCCATTCTATTATAATGGAAAAGAAAAAGGAAACAATTAAAACAGAAAAAGAATGGAGGCAGCGGCTTTCACCGGAGCAATACCACATTCTCAGGGAAAAGGGGACGGAGCCCCCCTTCACCGGGGAATTCCTCAAGAACAAGGAGAAGGGCATTTACACCTGCGCCGGGTGCGGCGCTGAGCTGTTCTCTTCCGGCAAGAAGTTTGAGTCGGGCACGGGCTGGCCAAGCTTTTATTCCGCCAAGGATAATGTGACAACAAAGTCCGATAGCAGTTTTGGCGTGCGCAGGGTTGAGGTGCTGTGCAAGAAATGCGGCGGCCACCTGGGGCATGTCTTTGACGACGGGCCAAAGCCCACTGGCAAGCGCTTCTGCATCAATTCCTGCGCGCTGGGGTTCAGGAAGAAGAAGCCTGCCAATCAGAAATAACTCATCCCTTCTGGTGACTCGTGTTTTGTAATCTGTTCTTGATATTCAGGATCATAGATCTCTATTATCTTGTATTTGCCTGACGTCTTTTGGCTTTCTCTATTTTCCCCCTTTATTGTCTGTTCCAGGATTATTATCTTTCCCCAATATAGCCATTTGCCGTCTATATTATGTACCAAGAAGCACCTGGTTGGTGCAGAATGGTAAATCCGCGCTCCAGGCTTACCGTGAAATTCAAACACCCTTCCCTTAAAATCTTTTGCACTCAGTGGCTTTTTCTGGTGTTTCTGCAGGTCCAGCACATCTTCCGGGAATCCCTGCTCCGTTGTTATCTCCAGCGTATCATTCAGTTCAACATAGCTTCCCATAAA
Source organism: Candidatus Aenigmatarchaeota archaeon (assembly GCA_016198605.1). Classification (GTDB taxonomy): domain Archaea; phylum Aenigmatarchaeota; class Aenigmatarchaeia; order QMZP01; family QMZP01; genus JACQIG01. Next base: position 7,204 of record JACQIG010000001.1, read on the forward strand.
CACAAGATTGTTTTATGGTTATAAAAACCAGTTACTTCCACTCCTTCACCTTCCACTCCACGTGGGTGTGCTTTATCAGCTTCTTTATCTTCCTCCTCAGCCTGAGGTTGTTTATCCTTTTGGCCATGAAGACTGTCAGCGCGGCCACCAGAGCTTCGGTGCTGCCCAGCAATGCCAGCACGAAGCCGTTGTGTATCCAGTCGGAAAGCCCCACGAAGACTGTCATGGCTATTATCGGGGATGCTATTGCGCCCGCGAACAGGCCAACCCTGGCAGGATTGGTGAAATCCTGGTGCAGCGCAAGCAGCCACTGCTGCCGCGGGGCAAGAGGCTTTATCTTCCCTTCCTTTACCATCGTGATGACATTATGATGGTACATCCTTATGCTCTGCAGAGCCGTGGTAAGCGACAATGCCACAGCCGACAGCCCGAAAAGCACACCCGCTGTAACAAGATCGCCGCGCACTATGAAGCCCTCCACGTTATACGCGCCATATGTGGCGAGTATGAAGACAGGGATCAGTATCTTGGACCTGGAGGCCAGCTGCTTCCATGTGAAGCCCGAGCCCTTCAGCGCGAACATCTCAGCAGCTTCGGACATCACATCATCCATTGAAGCGGCGAATATCTTGCCTATGCCCCTGGCCACGGTCTCAAAATAATGGGCCACCGGCCCGACTATAAGCAGCGACTTGATTATTGTCTGCGCCACAGCGGTCCTCTCATGCGCATTGTCAAACGTCATCCTGTTGATGGTGTGCTGGAGCGTTATCGGGAATATCTCGTCGTTTATACTCTTGATGAACTCCTGTTCTTCCCTTGTTATCCCCACGTTCTCCTCATCTATAAGCACGAATTTCTTGAACTCCCTCCTGTGGCCGAGTAGTACCGCTACCTCCTCGTTGAGGTCAACCCCCTTCGCCTTGGCATGCTGCAGGTCCTTCTCGGTGAAGATGGGCTTCTTCTCATGGGCTATCAGCTCCGGAAGCCACGTGACTATCGTCAGGTGCTGGCTCATTGTCGCAATGCGGTTTATGGCCTTCAGCACCCTCTCAGGCGTCTTGTCCACGGTCCTGACGCCCAGGGCCTTCCCGCTCTTCAGGATATTCTCTGTCTCCCCCTTCCTTCCCTGGTTCCTCCTGAGCACATAGTTCAGCTCCAGCGGCAGTATCTCAGGGTAGTCAAGCTCCTCCTCAAGCGAAACCACCTGCACATGGTAGAGCCCAATGGGCTTCTCCTTCCTGATGAAGGACAGCTTCTCTACAAGGCTCCTCAGAAAATATCCCAGTTTCACTCTCAGCAGCCGCATACTAGTGTGATTTGGTCGGGCGGGAATTTATATCCGCCCTCCGGAAAACCTGCCGAATCCCTTGCTCTCCCTTATCCTCTTCAGCAGGGCCTTGTCTATCTCCCTTGGTCCTGTGAGCTTCCCCGGATCCAGCAGGATGTCAATATCTTTCTTTGACATGAGCCCGTGCTCCAATATCAGCTCCCTCAGCGGCTTGTTCTGCCTGAGGGAGAGCTTCACAAGCTTTGTCGTGTTCTCATACCCGAGGTAGGGGTTGAGCGCCGTGGCAACCGAGAGGTTCATGTCAAACAGCTCCCCTATCCTTTCCCTGTTGGCTTTTATGCCTGCCACGCACTTCTCCCTGAACATGCGGGCGCCACGGGAAAGCAAGCCCAGCGACAGCAGCAGGTTGTCCGCTATCAGCGGCGTCATGACATTAAGCTCCAGCTGGCCTTCCCTGCAGGCTTCCGCCACGGCATGGTCATTCCCCAGGACTTGTAGGCACGCCATCTTGAGCGCCTCGGCTATTGACGGGTTTATCTTCCCGGGCATTATAGAGGAGCCAGGCTCCACGGCAGGCAGTTCTATCTCGTTTATGCCCGCATTGGGGCCCGCGTTCATCAGGACAAAATCATCGCATATGCGCAGCATCTCAGATGCCAGCAGCCTGAGGGAAGAGGAAAGCTCCATGAAGGAATCCATGCTGTTCGTTGCATGTATGGGGTCCTTTGCCGGATAAAGCCCGTACCCCGACAGGGCAGCGAGCCTCTTTACCGCCTCCTTCCTGAACTTCGGGTGCGTGTTGAGGCCTGTCCCGACTGCTGTCCCTCCAAGGCCCACCTCAAGCAGGCCGTCCATGGATTTCCTTATCCTGCCCGAGCATCTTGTCATGGCCGTGGCATAAGACTGGAACTCCTGCCCGAGCATTATCGGGACAGCGTCCTGCATGTGCGTCCTGCCCACCTTTATTACGTCCCTGAATTCCCTCGCCTTCTTCTCCAAAGAAACGCTTAACAATCCCAGTTCCCTGGCCAGCCTTGTGGACAAACCCAGGCAGGCCAGCCTTATTGCCGTGGGCATGGCATCATTTGAAGACTGCGACATGTTGACATGGTTGTTAGGGTGCACAATATCGTAATCGCCCCTTTTCCCCCCGAGAAGCTCTATCGCCCTGTTTGCTATCACCTCGTTCGCGTTCATGTTGGTAGGCGTCCCTGCGCCAGCCTGGTATACATCAAGAGGGAACCATCCGCCCAACCTGCCCCCTGCCACATCCATGGCTGCCTTTGCAATAGCAGACCCTATCCTTCTGTCAAGCAGGCCTAATGACATGTTGGCCTGCGCGCATGCGGCCTTTACCATCCCCAGCGCCTTCACCAGCTCCGAGTGCACCCTGCTGCCGCTCAGCTGGAAGTTCTCCAGGGCCCTCTGGGTGAATATGCCGTAGTATGCATCCCTTGGCACGCCCTTCTTCCCAAGAGAATCAGACTCCTCCCTGTAGCCTCTGCCTGGGGCCATGTTGTATATTATGTCCGCCCTCCCAGATATTTAAATAAGGGATGCTTCCAATATTATACAGAAGGAGTTCCTGTTTCTGCTGATTCAGTTTCTTCTTCTCAAGTGATCCAAATGAAAAAGCCAAGGCAAAAGAAGTCTGCTGCAAAGCCCGCAAGGAAACAGGCTGCCAAGAAGCCGGCCAGGGAGGAGCAGGCGCAGCCCTTGGAGAAGGAACTGCCAAAGATAAATTCAATCGCAAAGCTCCAGAGGCAGGGCCAGATAGTGAAGGACCCTGCAGGAAACCTGGGGCTTATGAAGGATGGCGCAGCCGTGAGGGTGGACGAAGTCACCGCCTCCATCTGGACCATGTGCGACGGGAAGCGCTCCGCCAATGACATAACCGGCCTCATCTCCCAGCTGTCAAGCATACCCGCGGAGAAGATAAGGAAGGAGATCGAGTTCATCATAGCGCAGCTGCAGAGGCTGGGCTTCGTGTCGGAGATGAAGTGACCCCTATTTAAGATTTGGTTCTAACACGCTTTTGGGGAGGGCGGCATGTTAGGCGACAAGTATACAAAGATGAGCATGGAAGAGATAAGCGAAAGACTTTCTGGCTTGTCAGGCTGCAGGATTGGGCCCGAAGAGCTGGAAAAATTCTACTCGCCATCTGGCAGCGCACAGGAGCCTGTTGAGATCGTCCCTGAGAAGCTGTGTGGCTATTCAGAAAATTCGCATTTGTATGAGGCCGGCTTCGAGCTTTCCTATAATGGGAAAGTCCTGCTGGGCCAGGCATATGACTTCCTTCCAGGCCTGGAACCGGAGGAAGTCGTGAGGCACGCTCTTACACAGCTGTTGCGGCTTGCCGACAACCCGAAGGCAGGCTCATGCAAGGGGAATGTCCGCTATTTACCTTTCTTGGACTGAGCCACTCCAGCAGGTGGTGCGCGACATTCCTCCTCCATAAGCGGTTAATGTAGCAGGGATCTACCGGCCCTATTGGAATGGCGCTTCCGCTAGTCATATAGCCCCCAACAACAACTGCAATCAAATGGACATCTACCAGATGGAAAAATTCCTGAGGAACATTGATCCCGACAGGCTGAAAATCAACAGCAGAATCAGGACCAAGATAGAACGAAAACACAATATAAACATTGCTGAAGTTCTCCAAAACCTCCGCAACCCCGACCTGCTTGCCGGCCTTTCTAGGCAGTCCTCAAAGAAGCCACACGATGAAACCTATGGCCTACTGTTTGAATTAACAAAAAGAAAGAGGCTTTTCATTGTGATAACATATAAAACACTTGAAAACAAGATATACCTAGTGACAGCATTCAAGACCACCAAGAAGGCTAAAAAGATGCTAATGAAGAATCCTTTAAGGAGATGAACATGGAAAAATTCACTTTCATATATGACAGGGAAGTTGACTCCCTCTTCGTATGCAGGGAGGGCAGGAAGATACATGACAGTGTAATGGTAGGTGAAATAATAATCAGCTTTGACAAGGACTACCACCTTGCGGCCATTGAAATACTCAACCCCGACCTGCTCTACAGGATACCCAAGAAGAGGCTTTCCAAGATATCCTCGGCAAAAATCCAGGTCCAGCAGCGGGGTGATGTAATGTGGATATACGTGATTCTATCCTTCAAGGACGCCAGAGAGACTGAAACCCTCCCGGTGCAGCTGCAGATGGAGAGGCCGCTTAGTGCTTAGCTAACGTCCTATCACGGATCCTGTTTTTATGTTTATCTATAAAGATATATCATGATTTCAGAAATCATAAAATTGCAATTAAATATTCTAATAACTTTGCTCAAAGTAGTATATCCTTACATGATTTCACTTATTGATTATTTGATTGCAATCATGATATATTTAGTAGGTGTTATACCAGGCATACTCTTACTATTTTTTTCATATAAGAAAGATTCTAAAC
>JACQIG010000007.1 GCA_016198605.1 Candidatus Aenigmatarchaeota archaeon
CACCTATCCTTATAGTTTTCTTCCGTAAGAAACTCCACGTTAATTTCAGAGTTGTTAATTCTAATTGAGCCTTTTCCATTTATTCCAAATTCTTTGTGGTCAATGCCAAATTCAATCACTTGGTTAACACTAAATTGTACTCTTTTTGGATGTACCATGCCAGTGAATAGATACTTGTACATACCCTCAACCTTATTGGTTTTTAATTACTCTATTATTAATATTTTTCATGGCAGACTTCACCCGCAACAACCTTGACAAGGCCACATCCCCTTACCTGCAGCAGCACAAGGGCAATCCCATCCACTGGCAGGAGTGGTCTGCTGAAGCTGTGGAATACGCCAGGAAAGAAGGGAGGCTGCTTTTTGTCTCCGTGGGCTACTCCACGTGCCACTGGTGCCACGTGATGGCCGGGGAGGCCTTTGAGGACAAGGAAGTGGCGGATTACCTTAACAGGCATTTTGTCCCCATCAAGGTGGACAGGGAGCAGAGGCCTGACATTGACCATTACCTGATGGCATTCTGCGTGGAAACCACAGGCTCAGGGGGGTGGCCTTTGAATGTCATAATGGCGCCTGACATCAGGCCGGTAACTGCCATGACATACGTGCCTGTTGAGCCTAAATACGGCATGGCAGGGCTCATAGACATCCTGCAGGCGGCCAGGGATTATTACGAAGAGAGAAAAGACAAGATAAGAGAATACCATCCTCCGGCAGAAAATCAAACTAATTTTACAAAAGAGCAGGTCATCAAAGAGATAAAATCAGGCTTTGATGATGAGAATGGCGGCTTCGGGCATGGCATGAAATTCCCGCCGCACAATACATTGCTTTTTCTGCTCCAGTATTATGAGAAACATAAAAACGAAGAAATAAGGCATGTCCTTGAAAAAACTCTCGACGTCATCATGATGAGGGGGCTGCATGACCACCTGCAAGGGGGCTTCTACCGCTATTGCACTGACAGCTCATGGACAATACCCCATTTTGAGAAGATGCTCTATGACCAGGCCATGCTGCTGTGGGTTTATAGCTGGGCATCTAAAGTTCTAGGGAAATACGAATACAGGATTGTAGCGGAAATGATAATAAAATGCCTGGAGGAGACCTTTGAAGGGGACGGCCTGTTCTATTCCGCGCATGACGCGGACACAAACCATGAGGAAGGCGGGACCTATCTCTGGACAAAAACGGAACTGGAAAATGCATTATCTACTGGGGAATTCAGAAGGCTGGCAGAACTATATGATATTACCGACAAGGGCAATCTTGAGGGGAAGAACCACTTGATTAAAAAGGAAGGCTTGCGCCTTGATGATATTGAAAACAAGCTCCTGAAGATAAGGAAAGCCAGGGAACAGCCTTTCATTGATAAGAAAGTCATAACGAGCTGGAACGCGCTGGCGGGCATTGGCCTGCTGATGGCGCATAGGCATGCCGGGACTGCAGGGGCAAAAGAGAAGTCTGAGCTGCTTTTCAAGAAACTCATGGAAAAACATTATATTGACGGAAAACTTTACCATAGCTCTCTGGATAATAACATACAGAAGAACGAGTTCTTGGAAGATTACGCATCAATGCTGCTTTTCGCCTCTCTTTTGCATGAGGAAACCGGGGACAAGAAGGGCGTAATGGAAGAATTATATAAGAAAACAATGGAATTCAAAAAGGAGCATTGGGTTGAAAACAAGGTGGGTGATTTCATTGAAACCCCTGCGCAGCAGATGGACCACCCCGCGCCTTCAAGCGTATCTCTTGCCGACTTTGCCGTCTTCAGGGCCGCAAGCATCCTGGGGAATGAAGCGGAAAAGCCGGGATATGGGAAACCGCTGGAGAGGGATTTCGCCAGCCTGGCCGCTCTCATTTCAAGGAACATGGCCTAAATGCGCTCACATGCCTGTGGCCCTGACTGGATCTTCCTCCATGAGTAATTCCCTCACCTCTTTCGGGTGCTTGAGATCATCCTTTTCGAATTTGTCAAGGAGCCCGAAGAGGAGGTTGTACTGCACCGGCGCTGGTCACGACAAAGGCGGAACCTATGTCATCTTCATGCAGGCCGGACCTGTTGACATATATGATGTCGCCTGGCGACAGGTTGCCGAAGCTCACATGGAGCCAATAATCCGCATGCCCTTTTCCCGAGACCATAATGCACCGCAAGCCTATATCCTGCTCCAACCATAGCCCCTTATCACGTCTTTCGCAGGCTGCGCCCCATTGCCGCAAGGCTGCAGCAGGCAATATGTGTGGTCGGCAACATCCCCGGTAACCACATATGTGCAGGATAGTTTTTCGGCCATCATGCAGGGATTCCTGACTATCACAGAATCCCCGGGCCTGAGGTTTCCCATTGCCGCATGCAGGGCATAGTCCTCATACCCTGTGCCGCTGGGTCCACTGCCTCCGGCTTCAAACCTGCTGGTCCCCCTGGCAAGATTCCGCGCCATGGTTATAGCTCAACAAGAATCTTGTCACCCTCCACTTTGACCTTGTAGGTGGGTATTTTTGCGGATGGCACCACCGGGGATTGGCCGGTCTCCACGCTGAACTGCCAGCCGTGCCACGGGCAAGTCACCACGTCGCCAGCAAGAAAGCCTTCTCCCAGCGGGCCGCCCCTGTGCGGGCAGGTGTTGGTTGTCGCATATATCCTGCCTGCGACATTGTGCAGGGCAATCTCATGTCCCCTGGCTGTGATTGCCTTAGACGAGCCCGGCTTGATTTCTTCCAGCCTTGCCACTTCAATAAAAGCCATGATACCACATATAAGAGGTGGTCTCAATACATATAAGTCTATGGCGGCATTTGACCTGTTCGGCCTCGGGGCCATACTGGCCTTCGGGTTCCTGCTGGGCATAAGGCACGCGTTTGACGCGGACCACATAGCGGCAGTGGCAACCATAGCCACAGGCGGCAGCGGCTTCAGGAAACAGTCGCTCATAGGAGCCTCATGGGGCCTTGGGCACACGATAGCGCTGATGGCCGTCGGGATGGGGATAATATTCCTAGGACTTTCAATACCGGCGGGGGTGGCTGCTTTCTTTGAATTCCTTGTTGGCATTGTGCTCATAGCCCTGGGCCTTCCAGCTGTCACGGCCTTCCTAAGGAGCAGGTCCCATTCCCACCTCCACAGCCACGGGAAGGCCAGGCACGCCCACATGCACTCCCACGAAGGCACGCAGGCCCACACGCACCACCACAAATCCATCCTTGTGGGCATGCTCCACGGCCTCGCCGGAAGCGCGGCCCTAATGCTCCTTGTCCTGGCCACGATAAGGCCCCCGTTTGAGGCGTTCATCTACATAATGGTGTTCGGCGCTGGCTCCGTCATAGGCATGTTCTTCGTGACCACGGCGCTTGGTGCCGCCATATCTGCCGCATCCTCCAGGGCTGAAAACATGGTCGTCAGGATAAGGTTCCTTGCAGGTTCCGTGAGCATCCTTGTGGGCTTCATCCTCATATTTGAGCTCCTGTTACAGTAATCCATGCCGGCCCTATTGGCCTCCTCCCCTCCGGTTAGCCTTATATAGGGCTGGCAAGAACTCTAATTACATTCTGAGCGCTGTGATGGCAAGTAAAAATAACGGGGGTGGTGCTTATGGGCAGGAAGAAGCCTGAAGCATAGGAAGGCGCAACAGGGTGAGGAGCCGCAACGACGAACGATGTAGCCTCCCTTTTTGCTCAAGCTTTTTTGGAAAAAGCTTGGTGGTAGCGGGGCGGGGTGGATTTCTCCATCCCCCCTTATCTTTGTTTTCAGGTGAGATCATAACTATTCCAGCATTTTCTTCATGGGGGTCCAATAATGGTCCTTCCAGCCTTTCCTTATGGAGTTGCAGTGCCTCTCAGGCACGCCTGAATGAACAAGGGTGAGTTTGGTGCCTGTTTTTGTTTCCTTGAGGGAGATGGTGACTTTTGAATAATGGCCTTTTGGCCAGTTATCCATTATGCACATCCATGACTGCACTATCCTCCTGTCAGGTACGAGCTCTATGTTGCTGCCTCTCAGCCCGCCCCCGTAGGCTGTGAACTTGCCGCCCGCCCTCCGGCTTACAACAGCCCTGGAGCCAGTGAACTTTGAATGCTTTTTTGAATCCATGAGCGCTTCGTATACCTGATGAGGGCTTGCCCTGAAGGCTACAGATTGCCTTATTGTTTTTGTTTTAACCATATACCCGCCTAAACCCACACAGCCAACATTGCACCGGCCACCAGCAGGAACACTAGCTGGTATGCCGCATATATGCCATAGAGCTGCTTTGGCCTGTTTTCAAAAATGTATACTGGCAGCAGTGTGGTTGCCACGAAGCCTATCCATACCCAGAAGCCGGTTGCAACCCCCTGCATGGCTGTCGTTGCTGCCGTGAAGTCTATGAATGTGGCAAGCACGTAAGACATGATGAGGGCGGCTATGAACATCAGCACATGGACCTTGGCCATCCCTTCTTTCTTCATCTCGCCTTTCTTAAGGCCCATCGCCGATAGCCATTTCCTGCCAAACAGGAGCGGGGAATACCAGAGCATTCCTATCACTATGTTGAGCACAGCCGCGACTACCACTGCAACAAGGTTGACATCCGCCATGGCCACATCCCTTCTACCTCTTTGCCTTCTTCGCGTTTTCCCAAAGCCCTACCACGTTACCCTCGGTGTCCTGGAACCTGGCGTAGAAGCCCATCTCGCCAATAGGCATCTTCTGTAGTATTATCTTTCCTCCTGAGGCCTGTATCTTCTTCACGTAGCCGCTTATTGAGGGGACGCTTATCACGACCACAGGCGACTCCCCGGGCACGCTCCTCTTCATCAATCCGCCGTTTATCGCCCCGCGCTCCTTCGGCATCCGGTTCTTGTCAACCTCAACCGTGCGCACCATGTAGTATTCAGGCGCGCCCTTGGGCGTCGGCGCTTTTGTTATATTCCAGCCGAACACCTTGTTGTAGAACTTCTGCGCCCTGGCCGTGTTGTCGGCAGGGACCTCGAAATGAACTACCTTGTCCATAATCACCTCCTCCTACTGTTTCATTGAGGCCATATAAAAACCGCCTCACTTCTTCCTCGCCTTCTTGGCGAGCAGCTGGTCCATCATCTTCACCATATCGGCCTTCTGCTTCGCCGTCATCTTCTTCAGCTTGTCAGGGTGCGCCTTTGCCGCATGGGTGAAGAGGGCGTCCTTGACTTCCGCCGGCGTCCTGCCCCTCCCCACATAGCTGCAGCCCGCCCCTCCAAGCTCCTCACACGACAAACTCAGCATGTTACCACCTCTCCAATAAATGGCCCAGGGGATTGATAAAGGTTTTCGCTCCTTTTCATCAGCCACATTAGTACGAAGGGCGATTTTATTTAGCTTGCTTCAATCTCTTCCCTAAGGACTTTCATCACGGTCTCGCCGTTTATCCTGCCGCGCACTTCCTTCATCACGAGTCCCATTAAGGCTTTTTCCGGGTTGGGCCTCCCAAGGAGGGCCTTGTTGCTGCCTATTATCTCCCTTACAAGCAGCCGCAGGCCATCAATGGAGAGGGATTCTATCCCAAGCTTCTTGATTAGGTTGTCTATCTTCTCGCCAGGGTTCTCTGAAACCATTTTCAACAAAGGCAGCAATGCTTCCCTGGCTATCTTCCCCTCCTTCAAAAGCCTGAAGACATCCTTAAGGTGGCGCTTTTCCAGCTTCTCAACTGGAGCGCCTTCGCGCTTTATCTGCGTGAGGCCTGAGGTAAGCGTGGTTGCTATGAGGCCGGCTTCCATCCCTGTTTTTGCCAGGTCTTCAAACATGTCACCCATGTTGGATTTCACCAGGCTGGTCGCAATCTCCTTATTGAGGGAATAATCCTTCTGGTAGCGGCTTATCCTCTCCTCCCAGGCCTCAGGAAGGGCCTCCCCAAGGGATTCCACATATTGTGCGTCAAGAGGTATCGGGGGAACATCGGTCTCCGGATATAGCCTTGCGGAGCCAGGCAGGGGCCTGAGGAAGCTTGTTGTGCCATCCCCTTCTGCCTTCCTTACTTCCTCTTCAACCTTCTTTCCCTTCCCTATCAACTCCTTTTGTCTTCTGGCTTCATTTTCTATTATCTTATGCATAACCCTCAAGTCCTGGAAGCCCTTTATCTCCACCCTTGAGCCGCCCCTGATTGAGACATTCAAATCCTGCCTTATTGTCCCAAGGCCGCGCTTCACCTTGCCGGTGCTCCTCAGTATCATGCCCAGCTTTTCAGCGACTTCTCTTGCCTGCTCCGGCGTGTATATGTCGGGGTGCGTCCCGATTTCTACCAGAGGTATCCCCAGCCTGTCCAGCCCGTATGTGACCGTGTGCCTCCCCTTATTGATTATCTGGCAGGATTCCTCCTCCAGGGCCACGTTGGCTATCCTTACCCTTCCGGAAAGGGTTTCAACATGGCCGTCCATCCCCACTATCACAGTCCTCTGGAAGCCGGTTGTGTTTGAGCCGTCTATGACGGCCTTCCTCATCACGTGCAGCTCGTCAGGTATCTCGCAGTTGAGCAGTATGGCCACCTTAAGCGCAACCTCCAGCGCCTCTTTATTCACCTCATGGGGCGGCTCTTCATCCAGTTCCACCAGGCATGTCTCCTCGGGGAAAACGTCATAGTGGAACTCCATGCCCTTCAGCGTCTCATGCAGCGCAGCCACGTCCACCTTCCCCAGCTCGCCAGCCACGGCCCTTATATTCCTGGACACGCCCATGACGGGCTTGTGCTTGGAAAGCTGCGGCCTGCAATTGCAAAAGAGCTTGTGGCGGGTATCCAGCTGCTGGTGTATCTCAAGGCCGCACTTCAGTCCGAGTTTGGATAATTCAGTTTCCATAGGCGTCATATCAAAAAATCCCCGGGTTCCAGCTTCGCGTTCATCTCCCCGGCGTAATTGGTGAGCATCATCCTCTTCACTTCTTCAAAGTCCTTCGTGTGGCCCAGCACCCAGCCGAGCTTC
>JACQIG010000016.1 GCA_016198605.1 Candidatus Aenigmatarchaeota archaeon
AGGTCAAAATGGGTTGCCATTGCGGCATGTGGGGAGAGGGCAAGCACTGCCGCCACGGCAAAACACAAGGCCAAAAAACCCTTCACCATCAGAATCACAATAAAGTATAGGGGGCAAAATTTTAAATAGCCATCTAAGCCTTTTTCAAAAAGGCTTAAGCGAAAAGGGAGGCTATCTCGTTCCTCATTTCATTCGTCACTCGATTACGCCTTCCATAATTACGCCTTCCAATTTAGCGAAGCAATGAGTTCATTTGTTTTCATTACTTCTTCCAAAAAGGAATTTGGTATCCTGATGCTGGGTTTCTTATCGCCTTCATCAGTCACCGGATAAAAGACTGTCCCACAGATATTATAGCCTGTACCCTCTTCAAATTCTTCAGGAAAATAAACATAATTCCCTATTAATACAGTCCGGTCATCCCCAGGATAAAAACTTCTGTAATTCATTCCCATAATGCTTGTAAGTAAGTAAGTAATTTAAGCCTGTCAGAACGGCCTCTGCTCCCTCCTTAGCTTCATTATGCTCGGCATGTTGCCGGCGAAGGCGAGTATCTGGGAGTAGAAGTTGTCTATCTCCGTTTCCGAGAGCTTCGCGATGCTGTCCGCCTCTATTATTGGAGCCGGCAGGCCGTAGCCGGAATGGTGGCCCGATATCGCGAGTATCAGCGAGGCCACCTGGCCCGCCCTCTTCTCGTTGTCCCCTTCGCTTTCCCCGAGGAAATCCACCTTTATCGGCCTGTCCCACTGCGCGGTCTTGATGTAGAAGCTGTAGACCATCTTCCCGAACTCCCCGAAGTCCTTCAGTATCTTGTGCGCCTCCGGGCTGTCTGAATGGCTGAACACCCTTGTCCTTTCCCCCTTCTCCAGCATCCAGTATAGCAGGTTTGTGTCCTTGGACCTGTCCAAAAGGGGAAAAAGCTCCGGGGGGATTTGCAGGTCATCCGACACCGCATCCTTCTTGATTATCTCGCAAAACCTCACGTTCCTGGAATCCTCAATCACGCCCGCAAGGAGCACGCCACTGTCCAGTGCCCTCTTGAATAGAGTCATGTAATCCCCCACGAGCCCCATGTAATCCTGGTATATGGGGGAGGACCTCGCAGGCCTGTCAGCGTAATGCGGTATCACCTGCCCGTCAAGCATCACCATGTCAGGCTGGAAGGCATCTATGCATTTCGCCGCGGTGCCTATCTCCTGCTTGAGCCTTATGCTTGACGCATGGAAGTTGAGGTCCGCATCGGAGAGCATCTCCGCGACGTCCGGCTGGGGGGAGGGCATCCTGGAAGGGTAGTAGCTCACCTTGCCTATCCTCCCCTTGTTGTACTCAAAGCAGACGCCTGCCGCCCTCACAAGCATGCAGTCAAGCCCGTGGAGGGATTTCCTCGCTATCCCGCCGTCCACGCCCACTATCTTCCTGCTCCCCAGGGCGTCGCATTCCACCTTGCGGATGAGCCCAGCCATTGCCAGGTCGCGCAGCATGGCCGCAAGCCTCTTCCTCTTCCTTTCCGTGTCGGCAATCCTGTCGGCTATGGTCCTTATCGTGGGGAGGAGCTTTTCCATGTATATATTGTGGCACTCCAATTTAAAATCCAGGCGTATTATGGTTATGACCATGGATGTCCGCTATTCAAAAAAACTAGGTGGCATGGCCTCTTACATTGCAGAATACCTCAAAAGGCCGCTTACAACAGAGGTGAGATCAAGGGCGCATAAAGGGATTGAGGATTTCTGCTTTAACTATCATGCCGATTTCAAGAGGGCATTCTTGAACAAGCTCGGCTTTTTTGAAAACAATCTAACCATGGCAGGCACGCCAAGAACAGATCTTTCTGATGGATTCATATCCCGGTTAGCCCAAATGGAAGGCGAATGCGCCTTCCTGTTCAGGGACTCTTATGATTTCTTCATGGCATACAGGAAAAGGACAGGGAGGGGGTTTGGCATGCTGGTTAACAGGCGATTCTTGTGCAGGACGGAAGAGAACTATTTCTCGCTGGTAGGGATTTTTTACAAATCATTGGCTGAGTCAACCAGCAAGGCCAAATTCCTGAATAGTTATTTCAATAATTTCCACGAACTCGTCAGGAAGGATAAGAACTTCATGGCCAAGTCCAGGCAGATCTTTGATCATGTTAATTCACGCACAGGCCAAAGAAAGCTCATCTGGGTGGACGTTGGATTCCAGTTCACGTTTTCCCTGTTCTGCTATGCCTCAATCAGGCTCCACTCCAAAAACCGGATTAAGCAGGACATTTACAGCTTCTCTGTCTACCCGTGGCTGCAGGAATCCTTCAGGGGCAGTTATTTTTCAGAAAAAAGCGAATTGGTGGTGCCTTTGGAGTTCAAGTCAGCAAATAGGTACGAATCAGACGTCAAGAGAGGCATCAAGCCTTTTGAATGGAAGATTTAAACCTTATTGCCAATTTGTGATATGGCGGGAAAGTTTGAAGCCATCGGGACGCTCTCTTTGCCTGACAGCATGGACAGCGGCGGTTTTCCCAAATACCTGGATGCGGCACTGCAAGATTTGTATAGGATGCAGTATGGCGGGATTGGCATGGTCCTGATAGAGAATGAAGGGCGTGCTGCCAAAGACAGGAAGGCTCCCGAGCAAACAGTTGAATTGATGGACATGGTTCTGCGGGAGATGGTGCCAAGCATACATGTGCCTTACCTGATAGCAGTCCTCCCCTGCGATTATGAGGCATCTTTTGATTTAGCACAACAATTCAATGCGTCTGGCATATGGATGGACACGCTGGTGGACAAGGCTTCACCGCTATACACGGAAAGCGACGTGGTCATAGATTTGGATCCCGGCGAGGTTGTAAAGAACAAGGGCGGATTAAAATTGTTCACAGAGGTCCAGGCAAGGAACTTCTATCAGATGCTGGAAAACAGGCCCCTGGAGGAAAGCGTGGAGCAGGCAAGGAAATATGCTGATGCCATATGCGTAGTAGGAGAGAGCGGCCCGCCTTCCTTGGGGCTGGTGAAGAGGGCCAGGGGGCTTGTTGGTGAGGGCTATATGCTTGGGGTTGCCGGGAAGCTGAATGACGCGAATATCAATCCTTATATTGGAATTGCAGACTTCGGGGTGTTCTTCAGCCACCTGAGGAGGGACGGCCAGTACGCCAACCCTGTTTCCCTAACCCGCGTAACGGAACTGATGCAAAAGGTGGGGAATTGAGGCATGAAACAGTTTCAGATTGTTTCACGCAAACGGGACGCAAGTTTAAAAATACAGGAATGTGAATAATTAATCATGAAACAGCTTCTCTGGGTAGCCTTGGTGCTGTCAATGCTCGCGGCCCTGCCGGCAGCGAGCGGGATAGGGAGCATAACGGTGGACAGCGTGGTAAACCCGGACAGCACCGTGCATACCACCATGACCGTGAGGTTTGACAGCCCCGTCGCCAGCTTCAGCCACCCCCTCCACTCGGGGATAGTTGACCTTGAGGCGAGTGGCGATTTTGAGAAGGCGGATTGCAGGGTGATACCGCGGACCGTGGCAAGCGAGATATACTGCGACCTCGTGGGCATAACGCCTGAAAGGAACATACTGACACTGGAATTCAACACGCTGGACAGCGTCAGGAAAGTGGATGCCACCTACCTTTACACCATCACCTTCGGCGTCTCCACCCCGACAAACGACTCCTTCATAATAGTCAGGCTGCCTGAGAGCGGCGTGCTGGCAGCGGACATACCCAACCAGTCATATTCCCCGCAGGACGGCAGCGTGTTCTCGGACGGCAGGCACATAGGGATATTCTGGCAGAGGGACAGGCTCAACCCCGGGGACAGCCTGCAATTCTCAGTGAACTACAGGGTTTCGGAGCAGGCCGGAGCCCTTTCGCAGTTCCTCATAGTAGTGGCCGTGGTGGCGATGATAATCGCGGCAGGGGCAGTGGTATACTTCAGGCAAGGGCGCTTCAGGA
>JACQIG010000011.1 GCA_016198605.1 Candidatus Aenigmatarchaeota archaeon
CCTCCAGTATGTTAACAGCAACGCCAACTTTCTTCGCCACGAAGCCGCCTGATTCATGGTAATGCCTGGCCAAGTCCTCCAATGTTGTCTCCCTGCTAATAGAAAGGTCAATCACTTTCTTTTCCGGTTTCGCCATATCTCCCCCAGCACCTTCTTCATTATGTGGGTTGCAATTATATGCGTGTTGCTGTCCACGGACCTCGTGGCGCACTCAACAATATCAAATCCTATTACCCTGTTCCTGCACGCCTTCTCCAGGTGCGAATAAAGCTCCCGCACGGTCAGCCCGCCTGGCTCGGGCGTCGCTACGTGCCTGGCAATGGAAGGGTCCAATACATCCAAATCCACGGTTACATAAACAGGATTCTTTGTCGCCTTTATGATCTTCCCCACACCCTTGTGCAGCTTGTGCTGCTTCTCATCAAAGCTCCTTGCCCCAATCTGGATCAGTTCAAATCGCTTGTCCTTTAGGATGTGCCATGCCCAACTGCCGTGGAAGTATTTGGACCCCTTCCAGTCATCCCTCAGGTCAGGGTGGGCGTCAAAATGTATCACTGTTATCTTTTCCTTGTAAATCTCTTTTAATGCCTGGAGGATTCCAAGTGTGATTAGATGCTCACCTCCTAATATGGCAGGAATTATGCTGCGGTTAATGGCGAAAATTGAATCCAGCGTGTCCCTGATCCTCTCATTCGTCAGCTCCCAGCTCCCCTCAACAATGTCCACATCCCCCACGTCGCAGAATCTGAATTTCTCAAAGGGATCAAACCCCATCTCCTGGTCAAACCCCTCCAGATCCCTCAGGGCCTGGCGGATGAAGAATGGCCCATACTTGGACTGCCTCTGCGTCTGGCTGGAATCGTATGGTATCCCCACCAGCGCCACATCTGCCTCCTGCAGCGGGTATTCCACGGGGAAAGTCCTTTGGGTGTAAAGCATAGAACCACCTTGTAAGAAGAATTAATAAACACCATTAGGGATTTATCATTCATACTCTGCCATCGTATTAGGGTCCAATCCCAATTTTCTTACCTGCTTTTCTGTCATTGCACGATAAACACCTAAATAACTGCCTGGATTCTGATCTCTTGCCGGAGACCATATGGTGCACCCTGGTCCGCATTCTGAATATACAGTCGGGTAGACGTACCTCTTATCTACCAGATACCATTTTGTCTCCCCTTTTGAGCATACAGCCGATGCTATACCTGCTGCAGTTATCAATGCTACCAATCCCTTTGGTCTGAACATATTTTATATGGTGATAGAATTAGTTTTTTAAGCTTAGCTCGCCAGAATCCTCTGCCTGGCCTGCTCGAACTTCTCCGGGACAGCCTCAGGGAAGACGCCGTGCTTGAGGTACTGTGAGAAGCGTTTCTCGTATTCCTTGTGGTGCTCCTTCTTCATTTTCTCGGCATAAGCCGCTATGTGCGCGCCCTTTATCCTGTCCTCCGTTGGCAGGATATCCTTTGAATGCGGGACCTGCAGGCCGCCGTCCACCGCCCCTTTTATTGCGCCGTAAAGCCTGGAGCCCTTTGTGGACGGGTATAGCCCCAAATCAGCCACGGCCTCCTTCACGTGTTTCTTCTTCGCCTTCACCGCGCACAGGAGAGCGGTCAGGTAAGAAGCCGGCAGGTTGCCTCCATGCCCGGGCCAGCCATAGTTCTTCAGCTCCCTGGAATGCGCAAAGGCTATCACCTTGTCCCCTGCCTTGGTGTATTCCACAACCTGGCACAGCAGGCCGGCATTGGACCTCCTCACGACAAGCCTGGGCTTGCCTGACCTGAGCAGCCTGAGCCTTGCCTTGTAGTCAGTCCGGCCCTCCCTTCTCCTCCTGTGCTTCACGACAAATGTCTTGTACCGCATCCCTTCTTGTCTCCTTTATGAAATTGTTTAATCCTTGAAGTCTGGCTAAGCAATTTCTGGCTTGCATATATTGAATAAAGCCAGCGGCTTATGTAGCCTGCAGTTAAGCCTTGGCCTCCTTCGCCTCTTTAAGGAGGTCATGCTCCTTGATGTGGACCAGCAGGTGCTTCTTGTTCCTAAAGAAGCCTCCCTTCACCTCAAGGTAAAGCCCATGGTAGTCCCTTGTGCTCAGCCTGCCGCTGTCCCTGAAGTCCCTGAGCACCCTCCTCATGGGCCTGATGTTGGCTATCCATTGCCTCTTTACAGGGCTCCTGGCTTTCTTTGTCCCCTTCCTGCTGCCCTTGCCCTGCCTCCTGCCGCGCTTCTTCTGGCTTAATATTTTCCTGGCGCTGCCCCTGGAGGTCCCCTTTTTCTGTACCTTGACAATCATCCTCTTTTTGATCAGGTCCCTCACATCCTGCCGTGTCAGCGCTTCGTCCACCTCTTTCTGTGACACTATCCTTACCCTTGACACGCCGCATTTCAGCAATTCCGCAGCCATCCTCTTCTGTGAATTGATGCCCATAAAAAACGCCTATCCAGGCTTCGCCTCCGCTTCCCTCTTGAGCGACTTCTTTGCGGCCTTTTCCATCTCCTCCACCACGCCTTCTATGATATCCGACGCACTCGGCGCTTCCTTGGCCTCGCCAGCCTCCTTGGCCTCCTCGCCGCCGAAATCCGTGAGGGAATACTTGAAATCAGCAGTCCTCTTTACCTTGCCCCTTTCCTTCAGTATCTCCCTTGCCATTATCCAGAATATCAGGCCGAGGGATTTCTTGCCGTTGTTGTTCACGGGTATGGAAAGGTCAACGTCCTTGACCGTGTTGAAGGTGTCGCACAATGCCACGACTGGGATCCTCTTCTTCTTCGCCTCCTTGATAGCCTGCTCGTCAATCAGCGGGTCAACAACTACTATCACCTCAGGCTCATAGAAGCCCTTGTACGAAGGATTGGTCAGCGTACCGGGGGAGAACCTGCCCGCTATGGCCCTCCCTTCCACGGCCTCGGCGAATTTCCTTATTGCCTGGCCCGCATTCTCCTTCCTTGAGACAACCAGGATCCTTCCAAACCCTGAGAGGAACGAGGATGCCACTTTTATCCTGTCGTTCACCATTGCAAGGTTGAAGACTGCGAGCCCGTCGTCCCTTATCTTGTATACGAACCTCTTCATGCAGGGCATGCACGTCTTCATGCCTATGTGCACCCCTGCCGTCAGGTAATCATTCTTGTCCACAAGCATGTTCGCCATAATGCACCATCAAATATACGGATATCCCAGATATTATTGCCGGAATGCTTTTAAAGATTTGCGGCTTTAGAAGTTACGCGCCCTTCCTCTTTATGTCTATCGGTATGACGCCGGCCTCCCATTCCAGTTTCGCAATGTCTATCGGCTGGGTGATGCCCTTGGGGACCTTTACCAGGTAGGGGCTCCCCTGGGCCAGCTGCAGCGCCCTGGCTGAGATTATCCTGGTCTTCTCAAACTTGGTATAATGTCGCTTTTGGTCTGGCATAGCACCAATTATTGAAAAAAAGGTTAATAAGCTTTAACCCTAGCCTATGTACCTCAGTTGCTCCTCCTCCTTCACGGGAGCCCTGTCATCCTTGCCCATCTGCGTCAGGGCCTTCCTCTGGAGTGCCTCCACCTTCTTTATGAAGCTTTCCATCTCCTTTACCCGCTGCTCAAGCTTGCCCATGCCTATCCTGAGGCCCAGAATCTTGGTAATGGTGTTCAACACGACCTCGGCAGCCTTGGGGTCTGTCACTATGGGGAAACCGGAGGTCTCGCCCAGCAGCGTGACGCCCTTCATGCCCCTCTCCTTGCCCAGGCCAACCAGCAGGCCCGCAGCGCCCACTATGTACCCTACCTTCTTGCCTGCCGTGAAGTCAATGTTGAACCTCTTGTATTTGGCCAGAAGCTCCTTGTCCGTGACAGCCCCCAGCGTTTTCGGTGTATCTTCCACCTCCCCCGTGGCTATGCCGCCTATGGTGAATATCTCCTTGACGCCAAGCTCCTGCACGAAATCCAGGATCTTCTCTATTACCTCGTAATGCCCGTTTGGGGATAGCGACTGGCAGTCGCCCACTAGGAGTATGAGGTCCCTCTGTCCGGGCCTCTTTGCCTTCCAGTAGTAGAACTCGTTCTTGAGCAGGTGTATCTGGTAGTTCTCATGGAGCATCACGAAGGGGAAGAAGTGCTCGGAATACAGGTGCGCGAACTTCTTGGCCTTGAGCTCCTCTATCATGTAGCCTACCGCAACCCTCCCTATGTTGCCTACGCCCGGGAGGCCCTCTATCAGAAGCGGGTTGTTCAGCTTTGGCTTTTCAAAGACCTTGATTATGGTCATAATATGTAATACTCTTGGTGCCGTCTCTATTTATTGCTTTGCAGGCAAATGCTCCCGGCGGGATTTGAACCCACGTCACAGGCTCGAGAAGCCCGTATGCTCGCAGCCTGACCCGACTGGATGCACGCTGTGCATGTCGGGAATCTGTTGACCGGACTACACC
>JACQIG010000012.1 GCA_016198605.1 Candidatus Aenigmatarchaeota archaeon
CATGGATTTATTATCAGAAATAATCTTAAATCCTTTCTATCTCCCTTGCCAGAATTATGTCCTTTTCAGTCACCCCACCCTCGCTGTGCGTTGAAAGGGTTAGCATCACTTTATTGTACCTTATCAGGATGTCAGGGTGGTGGTCCTTCTCTTCTGCAAGATAAAAAACCTTGTTGGCGAACTCCACGGAATCGGCGAATTCCCTGAACCTGAACTCCTTCCTTATCTCCTTCCCGTCAAGAGTCCACCCCTTCAGGCCCTTGAGCTCCCGAATTACCGCCTGTTTCGCAAGCCTCATAATATGATATGCTTTTAATTATATAATAACAATCTCGGTGTATGAAAAGGCTTGCTTTGCACCAGTCGCACCAGGACATGGGCGCGACATTCTTTGAATACGGTGGGTGGGAAGTGCCCCTAAGCTATGGTCCCGTGCAGGAGGAGTATTGGGCCGCCAGGAAGGGCCTGGGTATAGCCGACCTCACTTATAACGGGAGGATTGCCGTCTTGGGGAACAACAGGACGGATTTCATGAACAACCTGGCGACAAATGACATAAAATCCCTCCAGGCAAACCACGGGTGCAGGGCGCTGTTCCTCAATAATATTGGAAGGATATTAGCGGACTGCCGCATATACAACCTGAACAACAGGCTTCTGGTGGACCTGGATGCCGGCGCGCATGAAAAAATCTGTGGCATGCTGCAGGGGATGGCCGGCCTTGCGGGCTGCAGCGTGATAAGCCTGCAGAACTTCTACGGCTGCGTTTCGCTCCTTGGCCCTAAGGCAAGCGATATTGCCCTTGAGCTCCTGGCGGACGGGCTGAAGGAAAATGAGGCCTGTGAAAAGACGCTTGCCGGATACCCGGTAACGGTAATCAATAATCCGCTTCCAGTGCCGCGGTTTGACATTTTATTGCCTGCTGCGGGCCTGAAGGCTTTATGGGATGCCTTAATGGCTGCCGGGTCAAAATACGATATGAAGCCTGTAGGCTGGGAAGCCCTAAACGTCCTGAGAATGGAAGGGGGCATTCCGGTTTATGGCGCTGACTATGATGAATCAACAATGGCGCTGGAAGTCCCCTGTTTTGAAAAGGCTATAAGCTTCACCAAGGGCTGCTTCACGGGGCAGGAGATTGTCGGCAGGGTGCATTCCAGGGGGGCCAGGGTTCCTAAAAAATTGGCCGGCCTCTGGGTGGAAGGGGAAACCCTTCCAAAGAATGGCGATGATATAATGAAGAACAATTCAATAATCGGGCGCATAACAAGCGCCGTATATTCATATGGGCTTAAGAAAAATATCGCCTTGGGCTATGTCAGCAAGGAGTCTTATGACCCGGGCAATACGGTCACGATAAGGTGCGGCAGCGGGGCGGCTGATGGGAGGGTTGCTGAGCTGCCCTTCTGCAGGAAGGCGTGAGCATGGAAGGATAATAAGGCTGGCATGACAAATATAATTGATGATAGTGTCCTGCTGGCTTTTGGTAATACTGATTGCAAGCACGGCCATACTTATTTCTCCCCTTGCACTGGCGCAGGCGACAGTCGCAATAACGTCAGCGGAGGACAATACAATTGACGGGACGCCTGGCACTGAAATGGCCTGGAACAGGGGAGGATATGCCACATTCTCCGTAGGCGACAAGTTCGGGGGGGACAAGCCGCAGAGGGCGCTGGTGAGGTTTGACCTGTCAGCTATTCCTACAGGACCCACAATAAGGATTGATTCAGCCATGATGGAGCTGACATGCATCTCAACCAATGATGCAACAGACTTTATCCTGTCAGCTTACAGGCTCCTCAAGCCCTGGTCGGAAGGGGCATCAACAGGCTTTATAACCGATGTTTCCTCCTCATGGAATTACTGGAACTATTCCAGCAGGTGGGGCATGCCGGGAGCCTCCTCGGCCTCTTCTTCAGGGACGGATAATACCGGGAATGCCACGGGGCCGGACAGGGGCGCCAGTGCAATAGGCTTTGCCAATGTCTCCAATTGTTCCAATTCAGTTTACATATGGAACATAACAACCGCAGTCAAGAACTGGATATCCGGTGCATGGCAGAACAATGGCCTGATAATTATCAGCTCCGGCGAAGGGACATCAGCAAACGGCAAGCATTTTGCCTCCGCAGAAGAGAGCAATGCCGCGTTGAGGCCAAGGCTTGTGGCGGCCTATACCTGCATCCCATCCCCAGAGGTGTGCAACGGGATTGATGACGACTGCAATGGCATTGCCGATGATGGTGTCCCGCCAAGGGCTGGGACTTGCGGCATAGGTGCATGCTTCAGCTCTGTGAACCAGACATGCTCTTCAGGCCAGTATACGCCCTCCTGCGTACCCGGAAGCCCGGGAACAGAGGCATGCAACGGAGTTGATGACGATTGTGACGGGACTGTTGATGAGGATACACCTGTAAACATGACCTCCTGCGGGATGGGCGCGTGCTTCAGGTCTGTAAACCAGACGTGCACTGCCGGCTCCTACCCGGCATGCACTCCAGGAAGCCCGGGAACAGAGGCATGCAACAACATGGACGATGATTGTGATGGCGATGTGGATGAAGACCTGGCAACCGCAGCAACCTGCGGAATAGGGCTCTGCTCCAGGACAGTTTCGCAGGCATGCTCCGGCGGCTCGTATCAACCTGCCTGCGTTCCCGGCTCCCCGCTTGAAGAGAGGTGCAATGGCATAGATGACAGCTGCGACGGGGCAATAGATGACGGCAATGTCTGCGCTGCATGCGCTGACAACGATGCTGACGGCTTTGCCGGGACAGCGGCGGCCTGCCATTTGGGAGAGGACTGCAATGACGGCAATGCAGGCATAAACCCCGGCATGGCAGAGACGTGCAATGGAATTGACGATAACTGCAATGGCCTTGCGGATGAGTGGGGGATATGCGGGCCATCATGTATAGATAATGACGGGGATGGCCATGGCGCAGGCTGCCCTGCAGGGCTGGACTGCAATGACGGCAATGCGGCAATACATTCTGGGGCGGCAGAGGTCTGCAACAGCGCTGACGATGATTGTGATGGCGGCATAGACGAAGATGATGTGTGCACAACCCCGCCGGTGAGATACATAATCTCTACAAGCTATTATGACGGGGCAACAACAAACTTTTCAGGCCTCGCAACATTCAGCCAGGTTACTGATATACTGCTGGAAAAGGTGGGGAAAGGCAGGATGGAATTTACAGCCCCAATCACTTTCAGAAGGGACTTGAATCTCGACACGCATTCGATAATTTCAGGCAACCTTGCCAGGATAAACTCCCTTAACATGCCTGAGTTCAATTTACCTACAAGGATTACTTTGACGGGGCTGGCATTCAGCAACCCCAGGGTGCTGAAGGATGGCGCTCCCTGCGACCCCGCAATATGCGCAATACAGTCATATTCAGGGGGGGCCCTAGTCTTCACTGTGACAGGCTTCTCGGAATATTCAGCCCAGGAAACAGGACCTGTCTGCGGCAACGGCGCATGCGAGGCAGGCGAATCCTGCTCCTCCTGCTCACAGGACTGCGGCTCCTGCTCCTCAGGCGAGGGGGGAGGCGGGGGAGGCGGCGGAAGCTGCACCCCTTCGCCTGAACTCTGTGACGGAAGGGACAATGACTGCGACGGCATAATGGATGACAACTGCGTAACCCCTTGCACGGAAGGCAGCACAAGGGCCTGCGGGATAACACAGGCCATAGGCATCTGCTCCCCGGGCATCTCCACCTGCACCAATGGGATCTGGTCAATCTGTCAGGGCGAGGTCACGCCTGAGCGGTTTGATGTCTGCGGGGACGGGCTTGACAATGACTGCAATGGCGCGCCGGACGATGGATGCGAGACAGCTGCAGCCACATGCACCAACGGCATCCAGGATGGCAGCGAGGAAGGCGTGGACTGCGGCGGGATATGCGCCGATAAATGCAATGCAAGCAACAGCCCCGGCACTGTCCAGACCCCCTTGGGGTTTCCTGTTGGGGTGGAATACCTGTTCATCGCAGCAGGCATACTGCTGATAATTGCGATGGTTATAGCATACAGGAAGACAGGCGGGCCAAGAAATCATGGAATGTCCCGACCTGATTTGGCAAGAATTTCCAAGGAAAACACACGTAAATCTGATTAGTTGTTTTTCATTTTGCGGCTAATGGCTAATGTCCTGGAGCCGGTTAGGGGATGAACGGTTATCATTTTGGCCCATTGCTCTGCCAGATGCCTTTCCCGAGGCATGAACCTTTTTTAACCTCCCGAGGACAAGTATTAACTGATGGCATGAAAGGCTTGACGCCAATAATTGCTGTAATAGTACTGCTGCTTGTGGCCATAGCCTTTGCCGGTGCGACTTATGCATATATCTCTATATATTATGCTTCTCTTGGAAAGGCAGTGCAGGTCACAACCTCTTATTGCGATCCTGACAATAATGGTGCCATTGTCCTCCTGTCAGCCGTAGGCACCAAGGATGTCACTATCTCCTACTCAAAGGCTGTCCCCACTGACAACAATACTTTGGCTCTGTGGCATCTGGAAGATATCCTGCCTCCTGAGGGGAGTGGAGAGGGATTGATGTTAGATTCAAGCGGCCGTTTCCATAACGGCACCGTCAACGGCGGGGGAATGGGGAATGTAGGCGTTGAGCCCGCCGAAGTAGGCAATGGATACAAGTTTGTCGGAGGGTTCGGGATTACAGGCTGGGTCCTTGTCCCCGATCATGATGATCTCGATTTCAACGCAACAGAAAACTTCAGCATAGAGGTACGGGTAAAAAGGCGGGTTACAGGAAATGAAGGGGGAATCCTGCACAAGAGGTTTGACGCCACAAGTGGACCCGGCTATACCCTAAACGTGAGCACATCAGGGCAGATACAGTTTTCCATATATGGCCCCACGGGCTCAGCGCACCTTGTGCAGGATTCCATTCTGAAGCCCGATGTATTTTACCCTGTCATGGTGCAAAGGGACATCAGCAACAGCAGGCTGAACCTTTACATAAACGGCACGCTCAACAAAACCATGGCAGACACGATTGCAGGCCAGTCCCTGGAAAATTCAAGGGCGCTTCGCATAGCCGTGGAAGATGATGTTCTGTACTTTTACGGGGGCGTCTTGGATGAAATCCGCATATCCAATATCCTCCGTCCGCCGAAGGTGGAGGACAGGTGGCGGTGCGAGGTGGCCGGCGCCACAGCCAAGTGCGGCGAGATGACAGTCTTCAAGACTTCCGGCGGCTTGCTGGATCCCTTTGTGGACAGGAGCATAATACGTCGTGGAGAAACTGCCAACTTCAGGGACCTGGCCTGCACACCGGGTGAACGCTGTGATTACCGGTTTTCAACAGCGCCGATAGGCGCCATTCCCACATCGGTTAACTGCCAGGTTTAGTAGGTTAAGCTTTGCTGTTCCTGTTTTGCGCCCCATCCCCGACAAGGCAAACCAATTCAGTCGTGTTAATATACTGGTAAGCGGAATAGCATGCAGAGACAGCCTCGCCCACCCCGGTGATGGCCTGCTTGAACTTGGTGTCAACCACGTCGCCAGCCGCGAAAATCCCCGGGATGTTGGTCTTTGACTCCCTGTCTATGATTATTTCCCCTTTCCCGTTGAGCTTCACGCCCAGGCCTTTGGCCAGGTCCGAGAGGGGCAGGTGGCCTATCTCAATGAACACTGCATCCACGGGGAAAATGTTATTCCCTTTATATGGCTTATCAAGAACAAGATGAGCTATTTTTCCATCTTTCCCTTTTATTTCTTTAACATTCGTTTGCGTTATAACCTCTATCTTGGGGTTCCTGGCAACCCTCTCGCCATTGATGGGCTCGGGCCTTATGTTTTCCCCCCTGTATATTATGTAGACCTTCCTCCCGAACTGGGAGAGCAGGAGGGCTTCCTTGGCTGCGGAATCGCTTCCGCCTACCACTGCCAGCGCCTTGTCCTTGTATATCGGGCCGTCGCACAGCGCGCAATAATGCACGCCCCTGTTGGCGTATTCTTCCTCCCCGGGGACGCCAAGCTTCCTGACCTTTGTCCCCGTAGCGAAGATTATAGCCTTTGAATAATAGCTGCCCCCCGACTCATCCCAGAGCCTGTAGCAGTTCCCGCTGCCCTCCACCTTGGCCACCTTCTCTTCCTTTATTTCAACATCATACTCCCGTGCGTGCTCCTCCAGGGCTTTTGCCAGTTCAAGGCCGGTAACCCTCTTGAAGCCAGGGTAATTCTCCACCACGTCAGTAAGTATGATTGTCCCGCCTAAGGAATCCCCAAAGAGGATGGTCTTGAGGTTGAACCTCCCCGCATACATGGCTGCTGCAAAGCCTACAACCCCGCCGCCAACTATCGCTATGTCGTAAATGCCGTCAGGCAATTTGCTTTCCATAGAACACCATTAGAAATGGTGGTTGAATGTTTATAAAACCTTCTCCATAACATATTTTCATGAGACGCATCTTTGACGACGGAACCACAATAATCGACATTTTCACTGGTGGCAGTAATCCAGCCTTATTATTTGAAACTGCATTGCGAGCGGAGATATCCGATGTTGTGCAGGGGCTTTCTGGACGCTATGGGGCGTATGCGCGCACAGGATCAAATTATGACTTCGACGGCGGCGGGCTCGCCGTCCAGGTTTGGCCTACCCCACCATGGAGACCCTTTGTAGAACAAAAGGCACCATATCCCACACATATGACGCTGAGGCGGTTTCTGGACAGAAAAGACTTTTGTGAAACAAATCTGGTTGCCGCTGGGAACGATGTTATCCAGAAGTATTCAGACATAATTGGCATCATCGGGGCAGAAGAAGACCAAATATATGCCTCCAGGATAGTTCATCGGATGCATGAATCAATAGAGCGCTTTCAGCACATAACGGGTGGTTAACTTCTATTATAATTGATCACAACCGTGCCGCCCTCCCTGACGTTGTGCGCATCCGCCCACCCGGCATTCACTTCAACGACGTATTTCGCGGGGAATATGGAGCCGTATGTTTCGCAGGGGTCCCCCCCGCAAGGTTGTGCATTCCTCTTTATGCTGGCTATTTCCCCCGAGTGCCCGCCGGCGATGTTATCGCCGGACCTGCTGCCGGAGATGAATATCATGTCCAGCGGTATCCTCGTGTCCTTCATCCAGAAATAAAGCACGGACTCTCCCTCAAAGACGAAAAGCATCCCGGAATTCTCCCCCAGGCTTGTCCTGTTCATCAGGCCTCTGCGCCTCTCCTCAGGCTCGTCAGCTATTTCCACGAACACCGTATTGTTCCTCTCTTCACCATCCGTGGCCGAGACGAACGTCACCGAGTCCTGGAGGGTTTGCCTGGTTGAGAGGTAAGGGACAAGCAGGAGCAGGAACGTCGCCACTACCACAAGGCCTACCATGATGACCATGAAGCCCTTCATATAATCTTTATTTATTCCTTTACTCTTAAGAAGAGCCTATGCCAGTCCATGTTTATTCATACGGCCCTGTACTGAACCAGGGCTTGGAAGTCATAAGGGAATTTGTCGGCAACAACAAAAGACATGCCAGCATGCATACGGGTATCAGCGGCACTGATGAGTATCAGAAATACCTGACAGCGATGGCACATGCTGTTGGAGTGGTAAAGGATTCAGGCCGACTTTGCTTGCATGCAATAAGCACAAAGCAAAACATTTTTCTCCGCGGTAAACGTTTATATACCGAGTCAGAGAAATAACATATTATCACGCCTTCCTGAGAACAAGCTCTTAACTGCCGACTTGATAAAATTTGCTCAAGTCGGACTTTGAGTTAATTTTGTAATGACCTTGGCAGGCGGAAAGGGGAGATTAATATGGCAGCAAGAAGGAAATCAAGAAGGGAAAAGAGATAAACTTCGGTGGAAGCCAAAGTTTAGGGCACAATGGCCTTGTCGCTCATTGTTCTTTTGTCACACCTTTGGTGTTTTCTTTTTTATTTCAATTCGCTTTCCAGTGCCCTGTATAATTCTTGGCCGTACGCCACAAAGACAACATCAATGCTGCATTTCCTTGCCTCTTCGACCATTATCATTGCCGCATCACCATAGCGAACTCCCCCAACGCCCGTCCCCATCCCAGGGATTGCTATTGACTTCAATTTATGGGCCCTGGCGCATTCCAGCGCTGCGCGCATGGCCTTCCTGACGTTCTCCGGGGGTATCTTTTCAGCGGGCTTCTCCATGGTGGGTGCGTGGATAACAAACCTGCAGGGCAGTTTTCCTGATATGGTTATTACAGCTTCCCCGACCTTTATCGGCGCCTTATCCATTGCCTGCTGCTCTATTATATCCCCGCCAGATTTCTTGATTGCAAGCGCGACGCCCCCTCCCATGGTGCCATAAGAATTCGCCGGATTGACTATCGCATCGCACCTCTCCTTCGTAATGTCGCCTTTCTTGACTGTTATCATAGGCTCACCGCTCCAAGTTTTGCATTCCCATCAGGTAGTTCTCATCGAATTCTGCTAAAAGCTGATTATTTCCTCTTATGGCTTCCCTGAGCATTCATGCAGATTTCATGGAAAAGATCCATATTTACTGGACCCATATATACCGCCATAGTATCTCATTGTTTGACACATCTCCCCAATTCGTCCGCCACCTGCCCGGAAAGCCTGCATGTGTAGCCTGGCGGGCAGCGGTAGCCTGCTATGCCTCCGCACTCGCATTGCGGGACGCAGACCTTGGTGCATGCCGTCCCTGGGGGTTCCCCTGTGCATGCGGAGCCGCACTCATTCCAGTTCCCGCCTGCCCTGACGCACTCAATCCTGTAGGCATCAGGGTCTGTCTTCCCGGGCTTCACAAAGACCAGGGCCGGCACTATAAGGAAAAGCAGGAGGATGAATATCAGGATAAAAAACATGGCCTTCATGTTCTAATGTTATACCAACTTAGATAAATATCCCGGGCTCTTCAACCCTTTTTCATAGCCCCTATCAAATATCCCCACCTTATCGGGGTGGCAGGCTTCCAGGTATCCCCTCAGCCTGCCTGCGAAGAATGCCATTTGCAGGTAGGGGCATTCCGCCTCAATCTCATCATTGAGCTCCTGCATGATGTCTAAAAGGAAGATGTCCTCCCCAGCCGGAGCCCATTCTTTCAACTCCCTTCCCCTTTGCATGCCTAAGGCCATGCTGTTTTGATAACCCTCTATTATGTCATTCTCCGCTACCCTCTTCACGCTCGCTTCCAGGCTACCTGCATACGCTGCGATTGAGGCTATCCCGGCCTCGCCTGCGCTGACCATTCCTCCTGTAGAGGCCCCCATATAATCCACGGTTGTATATTCCATATCAATAGCCCTTTACCTTAACCCTTGCACTTTCCTTGTTATAAACCTCCTGCAGGTCATTGAGCGTCCTTTCCCAGAGGGCGTCATCTGCAATTATATAGCCGGCAGCCTGTTGCTGCCCTCCAGGGTCCTGAATGTGTATGCCAGGCCTGAGCCCACCTTCCTCTCCGGCTGCACGGAGCAGGAAAGCCCCGCTGCCGCGCCTAAAAGGCATCCCAGCATGCTGGTTCTGTATCCCATATTGCCTCATTCCATTTTTATTATTAACTATATGGTGACTACTTTTATAAATACCCCCACACACCTCACTTGGGGCTCCAATTCTCACTTTTGGGTTTTGGTGTTCC
>JACQIG010000013.1 GCA_016198605.1 Candidatus Aenigmatarchaeota archaeon
CAGTTCGTGAAGACCGGGGTCAGCAGGGAGAGGCCGCCCACCCAGGCGAACTGGTGGTGGATAAGGGCAGCTGCCCTGCTTAGGAGGGTTTACCTGGACCAGCAGATAGGCGTTTCCCACTTGAGGAAAAAGTTTGGCGGGAGGAAGAACCGGGGCCACAAGCCCGAGCACAAATACCCCGCCTCAGGCAAGATAATAAGGAAGATACTCCAGCAGCTGGAGGCGGCAGGTTATGTGAAGGCGGAGAAGGGCAAGGGCAGGTCAATCACCCCGAAGGGCCAGCAGTTCCTTGACAGGACGGCCAAGTCGGTGAAGAAGTAATCACCATTTTCTATCTTTAATAATATGAGAAATATTGCATTGCTATGAACGGCGAGGAAGCGATGGATCCCGCGCAGGCGCAGCAGCTGGAGGAGATGAAGAAGAAGCTGCTCGGGCAGATGCTCACCAAGGAGGCCTTTGAGAGGCTTGCCCGGGTGAGGGTCGCCAACCCCTCCATGGCCGCGCAGGCGGAGCTTTACCTCCTGCAGCTTTTCCAGGCAGGGAAGATACGCGAGAAGGTCACCGACGACAAGCTCAAGTCGGTGCTACAGGTGCTCACGCAGAAGAAGGACTTCAGCATAAAGAGGAGGTAAATGACAAAAGACCAATATAGAATGCTTACAGATTTGGCTGGCTCATGGAAAATGAGCGACAGGGAATACGATGAACTCATGAAAAGGATAAGGTCTGAGTGGAACAAATGGAAACCAGATGGTCACTTCTTCCTCAGCACAAAAGAAAACCCATAATCCTTCATTCCGCCTGCCGGGACGTGCTTATAGCACTCATCAAATATCCTTTTGCACAGTTCCAGCTTCTTTTCATATTGCATGCCCCTGGGGAAGAACACGAAGGGCCACCTGTACCTGAGCAGCTCAAAGAAAAGCCCGATGTTCTGCCTGGAGAGCCGCAGCTCGTATTCCTTCATGCTTTCAATCCAGAAGCCGTATTTCTCCAGGGCCCTCTTGGCGTAGTCCATACTTATCCTCCTGTAAACGGCAGTGCTGTTGAGTTCCTGCCGGAAGAAGCTTTCAATGAAGGACACGAAGCCCTTCTCCCTCCCAAGGACCAGCGAAGGCAGGTTGAAGGCGAGAAGCCCGCCCTTGTTAAGCACCTTCGCTATGCCGCTGAACGTTTTCTCTATTTCCAAGTCCCACAGGGCGCAGTTGATGAATACGGCATCATGTTTTTCTTTTGTCATCCTTCCAATCTTTTCTGCGTTCCCTTGCATGGCCTTGACCTGTGAGGTCTTAATCTGCCCTGTAAAATTCCTCCTGTAAAGCGCAAGCATCTCCTTTGACAGGTCAACCCCCAGTATGCCCATTTTCGGGTATTTTTCCACGAGCAGGGAAGTCAGCACGCCTGTGCCGCACGCGAGGTCTATCGCTTTCGCATCGCGCTTAAGCGGAGCCGAACCTATGAGCGCCGAAGCCGACTGGACGTAGAAATTCCCGCTTGATTTGGCATACCTGTCGTAAAGCCTGGAGTATTCCTTCCAGTCAAACTTCTCCGACCAGTATATGCGCTGGAACCTGGGCATATTAGAGAATGTAGAGATATACATAAAATGCTTATAAATATGGAGAATCCCAATACTCTTAGACGCTGACTTGTGCCAATATAACAAAGTCAGACTGAACCAATCAGACAAAGGTTGTCATGTCCCGCAACAAGGAATCCGGCAGGAAGACGAGGCTGATCTCCGCAGGCAAGAAGAGGTCCGCTCCCAGGTGGGCAGACATAAGGAAGTTCAGCCTGAAGAGGGCCAGGACCAGGCGGATAAAATCGCCTTCCAGGAACTGGAGGAAGGACAGGCTGAAGATATGAATATGCTGATGGCTTGCGCCTATTGAGCAAAGCCATCTATGGTGTTAACATGGCAGACGAAACAAAAGAGATAATTTATACCATACCCTTGAGGAAAGACCTGCTTAAGGGCCCGGTGGGCCGCAGGGCGCCGAGGGCTGTCAATATCATCAGGGAATATGTCAGGAAGCATTCTAAGGTTAATGATGTGAAGGTCTCCAAAGGCATAAACGAGGCGCTCTGGGTGCGGGGGATACAAAAGCCCCCTTCCTGGATAAAGGTCAAAGTGAAGAAGGACGGCGACGCGGCAAAGGTCATGCGCATAGAGGAGCTGGACATTGAATCCCTGGTGAAGGAAGAAGCCAAGGGGAAGATAGCCAAGCTCAGGAGCAAGCTCACCGAAAGGCAGACACCTGCCAAGGCGGCCCTGGCGAAAAAGGAAGCCAAGCAGGACATCAAGAAAGAAGGAACCAAGGAAAAGGCAACTTCAAAATCCCAGCACACAGCACCTGCCCAGCCGGAAGCGGATATCAAGAAACAGGGTTAGAACCCTCATCTTGCTCTACAGGCTGTTCCCCTGTCTTTGACCATTTCTTGGCTTTCCTGTAAAGCTTCCCGTCTTTGGCAAATTCTGCTGCCGTCAAAATCGCTTTAACATCTCCCGGGTATTTTCGGTCAATAAGCCAGAGCATTCTCCTGTATAGCCTCCACCCAGCGTCCCTCACGCCAACGTAGTCATTATGCTCAATTCCACTATCTATAGCCATTATGGGGTTTCTCTTCCTAAAGGCGCGCCTCGCGTCATCCAGCAATTCAAGATTACCCGCAATCAGGGCGGATTCATAAGCTATAGGTTCTTGGTCCCGCCTTTTCAGGGCGGCGCCGGCAACCAGTGCGGCAAGGTGATCGTCCTTGGAAGCTTTCACTGCATCATTGGCTAAATACAGCTCTCCTTCTTCCAGGGCAGTCTTCCCTGACATTGCAATAAGGCGGTTGTGTCCGTGCTTTTTGCCCAACTCAACTCCTATACCTGGATAGTGCACGGCAAGGCCCTTTGCAGCGGTGTTAGCAAATCCGCTATAGCCGCCCAACATCGCAGCCTCAAAAGCCAGCGACAGTTTGTATTTGTCTTCCCTGCCACTCTCCAGCGCGCGTGCTGCAACATCCCTTAGCAGTCCAGTGTCATTGCAGTATTCCATGCCCTCCACGGCCAGCTGGTAATTCCCAAGCCCCATATGAGAACCCTCTTTTATGCCGTCAACTGCCTTAAGGACAGCCATTCCTGCAAGCTTCCTGTCCCCATATTTCTTTGCAATAGCCAGAACATCACGCAACTCTCTGGTGGCAGAAATCTTTCCCGCCCCCCTTTCCTTAAGGTCCTCATCGCCAAACACAATGCCCAGCTTGTATACAAGCTCGCCGTCTTCCGCTTCTGAGAGGCGCTCTCTTGCGC
>JACQIG010000014.1 GCA_016198605.1 Candidatus Aenigmatarchaeota archaeon
CACATGGGGCTACCTGGGCATCTTCTTCATAAACCTGATAAATTCGGCCACCGTCATCATACCCCTGCCGCTCTCGCTTGTGACTTTCGCCTTCGTGAACACGCTTAACCCGTGGGTGATAATCCTTGCGGCTTCCTGGGGCTCAGCCATCGGCGAGCTGCTGAGCTACGGCGTGGGCTATGGCGGCAGGAACGTCCTGAGGGAGAAGGCGAGGAAATGGGTTAGCAGGATAGAGAAGTGGTCAGAGAGGCACGGCACTTTCGCCATAATACTGTTCATAGCAAGCCTGCCGCTGCCGCTCACCGACTTTGTCGGGCTGTTCAGCGGGATAATAGCCTACGACATGAAGAAGTTCTTCATCGCCACCTTCATAGGCAAGCTGATAAAGTTCACCATATTTGTTTTCATCTTCCTCTACGGCCTGAACTGGATATTGGCAATAACAGGCTCAAGCGTCACCGGGAGCGTCATCCTTCCCTAAAAAACCTTTGAGGCTTGACTGCTTCTCGTCAGAAGTGATGTCCTCCTCGCTGATGCCCAGGCCGGCAAGGACTCGCATTGCCGCAGGCAGGAGCTGGTTGTTGATGTAATAGTCAGGGTCGTAATTGACAGCGTCCTCAAAGAGCTCCGCCCTCTCTGAAATGCTGCCCGGGCCTTTCGTTATTATGTAGCCGATGATGGAGCCCGTTGCTATAGCCTTCCCGCGGCCCATTGCCTTTTTCGCGGCGGCAACGTGCGGGCCTATCTGGGAATAGGCATGTATCGGTTTTGTGAGCTGGCTGTAGATGACCAGGTCGCCAAGGCTGACGGAGCCCCCTTGCAGCCGCTCTATCTCGCCCCTGGCTATCCTTATCGCCATCTCAGGGGACCTTTCCTTCAGGATCGCATGCAGTATCCTCTCCTGCGTCTCCTTGGCTATATTGGACCAGTCGCGCCTCACCTTCTCAAGCCCACGGATGACTATCACCCCTTCAGTGTCCATCAGGGCATACCTTTTCTTTGCTGCGCGGCCCTCCCTGGTCGGCACAAAGATGCCGGCAAGGTAGAAGTTGTCAAGGTCAAGCTCTATCATTCCAGGGAGCGATTTATTTGTCTTCCCAAGGAACTCTTCAGCCTCCAGCAGATCATTCATTTTCAGGAAAAGCGAATCGGTGTCGCCATATATCACCTCATACCCGCTTTCCTCGGCAAGCCCTATTACTGCCTTGATATAGTGCCTCCCCCATGCGGTTATGGACTCCGCACAGACGCGGGAATACCAGCGGCTTCCCGGGTAGCCGTAATAGCCGTATATGGAATTGGAAAGTATCTTCAGCGCGGACTGCCTGTTGTCCAGGTCCCTGTATTTTTCCGATTTCCTCCCCGTCTTCCTCATCTCCTCCTTTATCTCGTCCCTCTTTTTCACAAGGCCTTCCAGGATCGCCGGTATGAAGCCTTTCCTCCGGGAGCAATAGTAATGGTCCTGTTCCGGGACGCGGTTTTCGCTGGCGCCCTGGCAGCACTGGCAGTCCAGCGTTTCAGGCGAGATGTTGTGCGTGACGGTGATGGAGGGGTACAGGGAGGCGAAGTCAAACAGCGCTATGTTCTCATGCATGCCCTGCTTCGGCGTCTTCACGTATCCGCCGGCGTAAGGCGGCGCAGTCCTCCTCCTCATCACCTCGTCATACCTGGGCCTGTTCGGGACCAGCTCCCCCGCGCCGAAGGCCTCCCTTATCAGCAGCCACTCAACAAGCTGGGAATAGGTCATCCTGGAGGTGTCAAAGGGCGTCTGGCCTGTTATCTTGCAGAGTTCCGCTAGCTGGGGAAGCAGGCGCATGCCAAGCTTGAGGGTGAGCACGGAATCGCGCAGGCAGTATGCCGCGAGCCTGGATATTTCGCCGCCAAGCCAGTCCTTTTCAAGGTCCTTCCACTCTATCCTCTCCTTGCCTTCCCCGATGACTTCCATGGCAACATTGTTCAGCGTGAGTGATTCTGTGGAAAGCGAATCGGCTATTATGGTGCTGACAAAATTGAAGAGGTCAACGTGCACCCTGCCCGTGATGAAGGTGGCTGAGAAGCCCGTCTTCTTCCTGAATTCAATCTCCCTGCCATCCCTTCCGAGAGCCAGGGGGAGCCTGTGCTCCAGCCCCTTTGAGAACAGCTTCACGAAATCAAACCTGTCGGTGTTGTATCCCAGAAGTATGTCGGGGTCATTCTCT
Source organism: Candidatus Aenigmatarchaeota archaeon (assembly GCA_016198605.1). Taxonomy (GTDB): domain Archaea; phylum Aenigmatarchaeota; class Aenigmatarchaeia; order QMZP01; family QMZP01; genus JACQIG01. The sequence goes on from JACQIG010000014.1 coordinate 2,199, forward strand.
CTTACGACCTGGATGAACCTCCCCATAAGCTCCTTTTCGTTCTCCAGGATTTCCACGTTCTCAATTCCGTCATGGACCCCGTAAGTCAGCACCTTCCTGAAACCCGCATTCCCCGCAAAGGACGCCATTATTATGCTCTCCTTGCCGTCCTTCTGCACGACCTCTATGTCAAAGGCCAGGATCCTCATGTCAGCGCTGCCGTCAGCCTCCAGGGATTTGACGTCCTTGGCCTCAAAGACGACATCCGCGCCCATTGCATTCTCCACTGTCCTGCCTTCCGCGATGGCCCACTTCATGGGCACCAGGCCGCGGTCTATCATGTACCTCTTGTAGAATGGTATGGAATGTTCGTATTCCTCCCTGATGCCGACCCAGTTCTCCAGCAGCGACCTGAACTGGGGGACGCTGGACGGCTTCACGGCCATGATCTTTATCACCCTGACGGGCTTCCCGAGGAACTTCCTTTCGGTGTCCTCCGCCTTCCTTATTTTTTCCCCCTCCATTTCCAGGTCGCATATCCTGCCCCTTATCTCGTTTATTTCCCCATGTGCCATGCCGCCTTCGGGTTCAACGTAAAAATAGGGGCTGAAAGTCCTGTCCAGGACGGCTATTGATTTCCCTTCCCTTGTCTTGCCCCACAGCCTGACTACTGGCTCGCCGCCCTCCAGCACGTAATCCGCATCCAGCAGCAGGAAATCAACCCATCCTTCCATGTTTTGGTGTTGTATTTGCGCTTAAAAAGGCGCTGTTGACCGGAATAAATGGGTCTATTGGAAATTATTATCAGAATAATCCCCCAGGGTTTCATCCATTCAATATGGAATGCCTGTTTTTGGGTGAGCCATTCTTATCTGCCTGCCTTAGCCAATTGTAACAAGCCGGATTCTGCTGAAAGGCTCAGGGCTTCATCCACTCAATCTCGTAATACTCGTTTGACTCGTCCGATTCCGGCAGCAGGATTTTCTTCAGGACATAGTACGTGATGGAGGTTTCCCTGTCCGTGATGGAAAGCAGGAGCTCAAGCCCCATGTCTGCTGCTTTTTTAAGCAGGGAGGCCAGCTCCACGCCGCCGATGTGCTCGTCCTCTGACACCGCAACCATCAGGTAGCGCGGCTTGTCCTCTGGGGTTTCCCTGACCCAGCTGCCCTTCTCCTGCTTCCTCCTGTATGCGATGAAATAGGCAGGGTACTCCACGTAATCCTCCTTTGCCATCTCCGGTATTGAAAGCAGGAACGTCTTCTTGACCGAGTGCGCGACCCTCACTGCGCGGGCCCACTCGGAAACAAGCATCTTCTGCTCCTTAGGGAAGACATGGAGCACGTGCTTGGAGTGTATCCACTTGTCCTGCTTCACCGGGGACGCCCCGGGGAAGTATATCCTGAAATGGGAGCCGAACTTGAAGCCCGTCTTTATTACGTAGCCCCTCAGGCGCCAGTCCTCATACACCTCATAGAGCTGTTTTGCGTACTCCCTTTCCCTTGTGACATGCTGGAGTATGTCATTATGTGACACGCGCTTTCCCGTCTTTGCGTCTATGACCTCAACGCCGAAGTGCTTCGCGAGGAATATGGTCTCAAGGAAGTCCAGCTTCAGTATGCCGCCCCGCTCCTGCCTGTAGACTCCCCACTGCCCGAACCAGTATTTGGCGAACAGCTCACGGCCGTACTCCTCGTTTTCCGCGATGGAGAAGAACGAGTCGCCATGCCAGTAAATCTTCAGGTCCATCTTCCTTGTCTCCATCCTGTGCGCAGGGTATTTCTTCAGGGAGGCCTTCTCCTTCTTCCTGCCGCGCAATTCCGGGGAAAACCTCTTAAGTATAAGGCCCCGGTCGCGCCAGTCGCGGTAGGCGTTGAACTTGATGAACAGCCTCTCCTCTTTTCCGGCATAGTGGTTTGCGAGCTCGTCAAAGCCCACCTCTTGCCCGCCATGGAAGCATTTCCCGTTCTGGAAGACCAGGACGTACAAGGCGTCCTCCACCTCAAGGAACAGCTTCCCGCCCTTCATCTCGCCGAAGAAGTTCTTCTGGAGCTTCTCAATGCTGTCGCTGTCCTCGGCCCATATCCCTTCCTTCGGGTCCCATTCTATCCGGAGCATAGTTTTCTCATGGAAGGCGTACCCGAGCTGCGAAGCAGCATGTAGCCTCCTTTGGTTCCACCGCCTGATGTGCGACATCCATTGTACCGCGGCACAAGAAGGTGGCGATGCCTAGGGCGGGTATCGAACCCGCGACCTCTGCGGTTCACCTATCATCCGAATGCGCAAGGCATTCTCAATCCTCACAAACCTGAAGTTTATGAGCGCAGCGCTCTATGGTGAAGCCATGCCAGGAAGGCGTAATCGAGCTGCGAAGCAGTGAGATAGCCTCCCCTTTGGCTTAAGCCTTTTTGGAAAAGGCTTACCACTGAGCCACCCAGGCGTTACTATGTTATTC
>JACQIG010000015.1 GCA_016198605.1 Candidatus Aenigmatarchaeota archaeon
ATTTATAACACTTATTTTTAAAGTGAACGCAGAAACTTGCGCTTCGGGGCAACTACTCCGAATATTTCTTCCTCTTCCTTGCCTTCTTCTCTGCGACAGGCTCTTCATCAATGTCCACCACTTCCACCACCTGCTCGGGCTCCCTGACATACTTGGTGCCCTTTTTCCTGATTATGGCCTTTTCCTCCCCCACCTGGCCCATCTCTGTGCCGCCATCTCTCGCGGCCCGCGAGCCTATCAGCCTCACCACTGCCGTGCTCACCAGGATGGTGAATATCATCACAAGTATCACCACGTTGGCTATTGTTGCTGCCGCGCCTCCCTGGCCCGCGGCCAGGAGTGTGGCCGCCACTATTGGCGCGGTCGCAGCGGACTCTATGCCCTTCGGCGCGGCAAAGGCCAGCAGCAATATGTCCTGCTTGCCCAATTCCCTCCTCTCCTTGCCCAGCAGGGGGATGAGGTATATTATCCTTGAGAAGAACACCACCAGGAAGAACAAGAAGGCTATCCATAGCTGCTCCACTGTCACGAAAAGCGCCACGCCCGCTCCTAGCAGGGTGAATACGGAAATCCTCAGCATCTCCGAGAGGTGGTCGTCAAACCTTCTTATCTCCTCCCTCTCAGGCAGCACCATGTTGCCTGTTATCAGGCCGCACACGGCAACCGCCAAGAGGCCTGAGCCGCCGACGTTCTCCGCAAGGGCGAACGTTATGAGCGCGATTGAAAACATGAGCAGCGCCGTATATTCCTTCAGCACGTTCTTCAGGAGCCTGCCCGCAGCAAAGCCTATGAGCACGCCTGCGCCGACGCCCGTAGCGACCTGCTGCCAGAACTGCCCCGCATACGTCAGCGGCTGGAACAGCGACCCAGGCTGCAGAGTGATCAATTCCAGCAGGAGCAGGGGCAGCAGCACGCTCAGGGGTGAGTTGAGGACGGATTCCACCCAGAGTATTGTCATGCTCTTGCTGTTCTTCGGCATGAAGTCCTTGAATGTGAAGACCACGAAATCCCCTGTCCCGCTCAGCACGCCCCCAAGCAGCAGCGCGAATACGGGGTCAAGGCCCAGGAGGCCCCACGCTGCAAGGCCCAGGAACAGCGTGTTGAATATGGGCCCTATTATTGCCAGCTTTATGGAAACGTCGGAGAACCTCTTGAACACCTTCAGGCTCAGGTTGAATGTCCCGGTGAAGACGATCATTATCAGCGCGAGTATCCTCAGGAAGTCCGGGACAGGGCCCATGGCGCCCAGGTCCACTATTGTCGCATGTATGTATTGCGCCACCGCGGGGTTGGCAAAGACCGTGGGGCCCAGTATGAGGCCGAGTATTATGAGGAAGAACGCGTCGGGGATTTTTATTTTCCTGAACAGGTTGGCTACAAGCACGCCGAAGCCGAGGAGTATGGCAAAATAAGTCACTATGAGCGTGATGTCAAGGGCCATGCTTATAATGATTCTGCCGGATATAAATTATTTTAAGCCATGGATACAAACAGCAGGTATGCACGAGCAGCCTGAGTCACACAAGGAGATAGAGAAGAGGATCCTGTCCACGTTCGCGGGGGTCGCGAGAAGCATCGGGTATTCACCCCTGCACGGGATGATAATCGGCGCGCTGCTCGTGAAGGGGAGGGCGCTGTCGCTGCAGGAACTCGCTGACGAAACTGGCTATTCGCCTTCCATGGTCTCACTGAGCCTGGACCTGCTGGAGGTCCTTGGGACGATAAAGAGGGTGAAGAAGGAGGCCGACAGGAAGCTTTACGTGGCGCTGCAGGGGGACCTGCTTGAGTCGCTGAAGAACGCCATACTGATACGGGTGAAGAAGAGCATAGGCAATTCCCTGGTGGAATTCCAGGAGGCCAAGGAAAGGCTCAAGGGAGTCGGCCCGCAGGAGAAGGAGAATGTTGAGAACGCGATAGGGATACTTGAGGCGGAAATAAGGAGGCTGGAGAAATACGTAAATCTGCTGTCCGGCATGAGGCTCCCATGAGGCAGATAGCGTACATTGCAGTGGCCGGCGCTTTCCTGGGCTTCCTTGCCGGCACATTCGTATCGCTTTCCTTCCCCCAGTTGCAGCTCACCGTAAGGGCAGTGGCATTGGAGGATGCAGCGCTGGTTTTCATGAAGAATTCCCTGCTCGCAACGCTAATAGCATTCGGCGGGATTATTTTCTCCCTGCTTGAAACCAGGTTCTACAAATCCAGGAGGGCTTATGACGCGCTTGACAGGACAGTGGAGCCCGCGTACAGGATAATAGGCGCATTATTCCCAGGGTACAGGACCATGGGCAAGCCCTACAGGAGCGTCTATCTTGCGCTGAAGGCCTTCCCGCTGATGTGCGTGTTCTTCATTGCCCTCACAATCAGCCTCTACTTCTCCATCTTCCTCTCCCTGCTGGAGAACGCCCCAAATATCCTGGCTAACCTTCTCCCGCACATAATGCTTGAGCTATATGTCTTCTTCGGCTCTGCTGCCCTCGCGCTGAAATTCTCATCGCACCTGAGGATCCATGTCCTGGAAAGGGATATGGCATCATTCAACAAAGAGGCAAGAAGCATGTTGCAGAATAAAATGGCATGGTCACGGATGCTGTGGTTATATTTTGTGCTGGCCGTGTCCGCTTATGTGGAAATGGCTTTTGTGAACAGCATCGCATCCCTTTAAATTTCTTTCTGCCATATTAGCTTCAAGTGGTGCAGATGGGAATGGATGTTCTTCTTGTAGGCGGGGATGCGAGGACCCACGCGCTGGGATGGAAGATAGCGCAGAGCCCGCTTGTTGGCAAGGTCTTGTTTGCCAATGGAAATGCGGGCACAGAGGAGCTCGGAGAGAATCTTGACATAGAACTAACCCCGAAGGGCGTGGCTGACTGCGTGGAGGAAAGGGACATTGGACTGACTGTCGTCGGCCCTGAAAAGCTCATATGTGAGGGCGTGATTGACGAGCTTAACTTCAGGGATCTCGCGGGCTACGGCCCTAGCAGGATGGCAGCTGAGCTTGAGGGGAGCAAGGTGTGGGCAGCCGGGTTCCTGCAAAGGCACAGGGTACCGGCGCCAATTACCCTGGGCGTCTACTCCAATGGCGGCAACAACGGCTACGTGAACTACAAGGGCGGGATGGATGATGCAATAGAGCATATAAATGGGCTCTTTGACTTTGTGCGGATGGTTGTGAAGGCAGATGGATTGTGCGAAGGCAAGGGCGTGTATGTGCCGGATACAAGGCAAGAGGCCCTAGAGGCCGTATACGCCTGCATGAGGGACAAGGTGTTCGGGAAGGCCGGGGAGACTATAATCCTCCAGGAACTGCTGGAGGGGGATGAGACATCCCATTTCGCAATAACAGACGGCAAGCATTCCAGGCGGCTCGCATCCTCGGAGGATTACAAGAGGGTTGGGGAGGGCGATACAGGGCCCAACACAGGCGGCATGGGATGCGTGTCCCCCAGCCTTGTTGTCAGCGACGTGGATGTGGCGGAAATAGAGGAGAGCATAGTCTTGCCAACTATTAGTGGCATGGCCGCAGAAGGCAGGACTTACAGGGGGACCTTATATGGTGGCTTCATGAAGACCCAGAAGGGGAAGAAGAAGGTGCTGGAATTCAACGCCAGGTTCGGCGACCCAGAAACGGAAGTGCTGATGCCCAGGCTGAAGTCGGATATAGTGCCTTACCTCCATGCGGCTGCCGTGGGCAGCCTCGCGCCATTGCCGGAGCCGGAATGGGACCCCAGGTATTGCGTTTACATTGTCCTTGCATCAGGCTGGTATCCAGGCAAGAAACCCGATGGCTATGAAGTGCCCATCAAAGGGCTGGATGAGGTCTCCAGGATGAAGGACACATACGTTTTTCATGCAGGGACAAAAAAGGGCAAAGATGGCATTTATGCCACGGGCGGGAGGGTGGTCGGCGTCGCGGCGCTTGCTGACGGCCTCCTTGACGCACAATGCATGGCAATAGAGGCTGCAGATAGGATTGATTATCCACGGAAGAAGTTCAGGCGTGACATAGGCCACAGGTCAATGAGAATTCTTCAGCAAAGATAGCCTTTTTCCAAAAAAGGCTAGCGAAAAAGGGAGGCTACTCACTTCGCTTCACTCGTTCGTTACGCCTTCCATTAGCCTTTTTCCAAAAAAGGCTACCCAGCGATATACTTCTTCTGCTGCCTGGTCATTGATGACCTCCATAGGGCCAGGAAAGCAGCGGCGAGCAGCATGGAAACGCCGAATATGGTGAAGCCATTGAAGGCGTCCTCTGGCATGTAGCCTGCCGTCGCGGGCGAGACGAAATAGCCGGTGGTGGAGACGGACACCATGCCCGCCATGCCTACGCCCACTATTATCAGGCCGACTATCCAGAAGGCCACAATAAGGGAATAAATATGGTTCATGTCACCTATTTAGCCGCCGGATTAATAAATCTGTTTTGCCATGGAGGTCTTTCACGTTTCCTGAATTGTATACCGTGCGGTCTGCCATCTTTACCGTTTCATTGAGTATTTTTTCCGTGGGAAGGCCTTCCTTTTCCATGAATGCCTTATAGGTGAGCTTTCCCTCGCCCTTGATGTTCCTGCTGACTGCCCTTTCATGCCTGGCTGTGTGGCTGCTCCTCACCTCCACAAGAGTGAATCCACTGCCATACCTGCCCCTGAGGTATTCCACTTCCTCAGGAAACCTTATGCCTGAGACAACATAGTCCCCTTTCCCACTTATTTTCCTGCACAGCAGCATGGTGGGCGCGGCATTGCCCATCTTTCCCCTGAGGGACATTGCCAGACGGACCAGGTTCTCCCTTGTCACCGGCTTGCCCTGCTTACTCAGGATGGGTGAAAGCACGTCCCTGGTGTAATCATAATGCCTGTAGCCGTATTTCTTCTCAAGGTATTGCGCCACGGTGTCCTTCCCCGAGGCGCGCCTGCCGACAAGGCCGATTATCATGGCTTCCTCCTGAAGGGGAACACTGCCCCCTTCAGATTCTTCTCAAAGAAGGGGAGATGCCCCGCCCCTGTAACTATCAGGATCCTGCCTTCCTTCCCCGCCAATCTCCTGATGTTCTTCAGCATTTCCCTCTCCCTCATGGTGTGCTTCCTTGTGTCCACCAACAGATCATATAGGTCATCAAGAATGTGCTCGTGCCTTGCCTTGTTAAGCTCCTTCCAGCCGAGTTTTCTTACCCTCCTGAACATCTTTTTTTCTATCTCTTTGGCCTTCCTCTGCGTGACTGATTTTTTAATTATATTAATCTTGGAGTCAAATCCCCCGGCCTTCTTGTGCTTCCTGACTGCCCACATGTATGCCACAGCCATCTCCTTTGGATATTTCGCGAGCTTGCCGGCCTTCAGGTCGCTCCAGGCGATCTCCACCAGCACCTGGTCGGGGTTCATCCTCTCCAGTATGCCTATCAGCTCTTTCTTGTGCCGCGGCATCATGTTGTGCAGCGTCCCTATGACGTATATCTTCCTCATGCAATCTATTTGGTGGATCATATTTAATTATCCCGGTCCAAGTATTAGCCATGGTCCTTGAGCAGATAATAGGCCTGATAAATGCGGTGCAGGACAACACAGTGCTCCTTATTGTGCTGATAGTTGTCCTCATGGTGGTGGCGTACAAGATATTCCAGACCATGATGAGGGTGGCCATAACCGCCGTGCTGTTCGCGCTGATACCCGTAGTGGGCAGGCTCGCGGGCTTCCCCATAGAGCTCAGCGCGCAGAACGTACTCTGGTTCGGCCTGATGGGCGTGCTGTTCTACTTCATCTATTCGTTCTTCTCATTCATAGCCAAGGTGCTGGGCCTTGTCTCCAAGCCGTTCAGGGGGCAGAAGGTGAAGACCGTGGTGGTGAAGGAGAAGGTCGTTGAGAAGGAGAAGAAGGACAAGGAAAAGGGGGAGGGAGAAGAGAAGCGGAAGGACAAAGCCTAAGAGACCAGTTCCTCCCTGGCTACGTCATCGCCGCGCCTGAGCGTGTATGCCGAGAAGAGGCTTGCCTTGTCCTTCCACCACGTGAACGTCCTGCTCTCGCCTGACCAGTTGATTGTTATGTTGAACTGGTCAGGCACCGGGGCGCCGGAATTTATTGTCCTCGTTTCTCCGGGGGGTATTGCTCCTGGGTTGAGGTAGACCGGAAGCGCAAGCATGTTGCAGCTCTGGGAACAGCTGCTTGTGCCGGGAGGCTCGCACTGCTCGGGCGGCTCAACAACGCCGTTGCCGCATTCCTGCGGAGACACCTGAGAGGCGGCCGTTGTGCCGTTGATGCCATCCTCGTCTATGGGCGTGACGGAGCATGTCCATGCCCCCCCGATGGACTGGGCGGCGCTTGCGAGCTTGTTGTAAATCCTTGCTGCGTGGAGCTGTATCTGCCCCGCAGGCAGCGCGCTGTTCCAGACTATCACTTCGTCTATGGTCCCGTTGAAATCCGTCAACACCGAACCGTCGCCGCCTATGTAAGCATCGGAGGAACTGCCAACCCCGCTGAAGGGAGAGGAGGCCTTAAGGACGCCGTCCACGTAGATGAGCAGGTGTGTCGTGTTGGCCACTCCTGCGAGATGGTGCCATTCGTTTGTGGTTATGGTGTCTGGGGAAATGGCCTCCGTAAAGCTGGCGAATAGCGAGGGCCTGCCATTGTAGACGTAAAAGTAATAGCCCGTTGGGTAACTGTATTGCGTGAACACAGGGCACTCTCCTGGAGCGCCAATAGGATACTCGGGGTTGTCGCAGCCCCATATCCTCATGTTAACCCATGCCTCTATTGTGAAGTTGTTGCCTGTGAGGGCCTGCAGCGGCTGGCTTATCTTTACCTTGTCATCAGTGCCGTCAAACTGCATGGCGCCGCCTGCAAGGCCCGAGGCTGTCCAGTTGGGGCCGCCCCCCGCTGCGGGGCCTGTGAGGTTTCCCGTAAGGTTATTCCCGGAATAATCGTGAGCCTGGCCGTCCAGCTCCGTGTCAAAAGGCATGTTTAGCGCCTGCGCCGGCGAGCCGTCGCGCAGC
>JACQIG010000017.1 GCA_016198605.1 Candidatus Aenigmatarchaeota archaeon
ATATGCTAGTACTATTTAATAGTGATTATGAAAAGCGGAAGAATAGAACTGAAAGCAGGCGGGGATATCCAACTGCGCCAGTTTACGGCAGGTGATGCGGACGCCATTTTTGCCTTAATAGATAGAAACAGGGAGCACCTAAGCCAGCATGGCGATGTCACAGCAATGAAATATCCCACAAAGGAATCGGTCATGGAAAGCATCGAACATCCCATAAACCCTGCAAAGTTGAGGTTTGGCATATGGATAGCAGATGCGTTTGTAGGAAGCGTAAACCTGACCCCTGACATGCGCCTATCTGCTGAAATCGGCTGCTATCTGGGCAAAGAATTCACGGGGAGGGGATACATGACCAGGTCCATAAGCAGGACGGTGAGGTATGGGTTTGAGGACATGGGACTTCGTGAAATCTATGCCAAGATCCAGAGGAACAACCATCCCAGCGTGAAACTGATAGGAAGAGCTGGATTCTTGCCTGATGAATCAAGATCAAACGCCACAGAATTATACTATTTCTGCCTGAAAGACAATCCTGCTTGACTTGCCCGGGGGCACTATTCCCTGTCTATGTCTGCCAGGAACAGGGCTATGTAAACAACGAAGAAGAACATCAGGGCTGCCAGGCCTATGAGCAGCATGTTGACCGGGAAAGGCTGCGCTGCCGTGGACTGGAGCATGTTTGCAGCGAAAGCGCTGGCGAATGCGGAGACCACCACTATCAATGCCATCTTGGCCTTTTCATCCATATATGCTGTTACCTGTATAGGCCTTGTCGGGGGGTGATTAAAAAGATTTCCTCTGGTCAATCGGAAAAGACCTCGTCCATGATCTGCGTTTGCGATTTAGTATCAAAAGGCAGCAGGAATTGCAGCGCATATCCAAGCGCATCTTCCCTTTCTTGTATCCCATAAGACTTTGCCTTTTGCAGCAATTCCCTCGGGTCCTTTCCCTGTATTATTCCGCCGAAGGCTATGTAGAAAATCTCCGTGCCGTCCCTGCTTAATGGCCTATGAGTGGACAGCCTGTTATACCAGACGAGGGACCTTTTTGGGTATGTGTGGATGACCTTCCCTTCCATGTCCATGTCCTGGTATTCGCCTTCCATGACAAGGGCAAGCTCATTCAGCGGATGTATGTGAGGGAACTGGTGCAGATAGCTGGGTGGCAGCGTCAGGTCAGCAACATAAATGCCAGGATTTGCCTCCAAATGGTCATTAAGGCCCTTGCCTGCCATCTTCAGGTCAAAGCCCTCCGGCTCTCCAGGGACCTTCAAGGGTTTCCACCTTAGAACACCAGAATTAACATACCTTGCGTTTCCTGTTCTATTGTCCAGGTTATCTATGAATCCCATCAGCCTCACCATTCCCCTGTTCGCATAAAGATTTATAAGCCTTCCATCGAATATAATCCTTGAGGGCGGCCAAAGTGGGAGTTCACACCCGTTCCCGTTTCGAAACAGGCCGACAAACTCCGAAGGATGTTTGTCCCCTGGCGAAATCACGGAAGTTAAAACTCCCAACGTTCTAGGCAGTACTGCGTTATTGCGCGGGAAACCTAGATCGCTGCCTTTAATCTTTTTCCAAAAAAGATTAATCAAAAAGGGAGGCTACTCGCTTCGTCGCTGCGGCTCCTCGCTCGTTACGCCTTCCATAACCATGATGGTATATCAAAAACGGGCCTTTCCCCCCCTTTCGGCTTCCTGTTTCTGAATAAAGAATAAATCCGCCCCTGCCCCAATATCAACATGGTGTTAGTTGAAGCCATGATTTTCATCGCCGCCATGGTGGTCCTGATAAAGGCCTCGCAGGTGGTCATTGACTCCTCAATAAAGATCTCAGATTACACTGGCATATCCCAGATGGCCATAGGGTTCATACTGGTCGCGATAGCGGTGTCAATACCGGATTTCACCGTGTCCGTCATAGCCTCGTCGGAAGGCAGGGTGCCGCTGGCCATAGGCGACGTCCTCGGCTCCAGCGTGGCGAACCTATGCCTCGTGCTCGGCATTGCCACGCTGATGAGGAAAGTGACAGTGGGCAGGAAGCACACCCTTGACAGCTCAGAGGTGCTGCTCATGATATCGGTCATACCCGCGGTCATACTCTCCCGCGGGCTGGTGGGCATGTTCGAGGGGGCACTGCTCCTGCTGGTGTTTGCCCTGTACTCCTTCTTCGTCTTCAAGAAGAGGTTCAGGATAAGGATGAAGGACGGCCTGAATCCCAGGGAGTGGAAGAAGGCCGTGGCGCTGCTCGTGGTCGCGCTTGCCGCGGTGATAATAAGCTCCGGCTTTGTTGTCTCAAGCAGCGCCGAAATAGCAATGATATTGGGCATCCCGGAAGCCGTGATAGGCATGACCCTGCTGGCATTCGGGACAACGCTCCCCGAGCTTGCGATAGACTTCACGGCCATCAGGAAGGGCAACGTGGCCCTGGCGGTGGGCGACGTGCTCGGCAGCACGGTAGTCAACCTCACGCTGATACTGGGCGCAGTGCTGCTGATATCGCCTTCCGTGGTGCAGTTCAGCATCTACACGCTCCCGATAGCGTTCATAATGGTGGCCAACGCGTTCCTGTTCTACAGCATGGTCAAGCATGGCACAATAGGCCAGAGGCACGGGCTGGTGTTCATCCTGCTTTACATACTCTTCCTTATACTCATAGGGACCTCAACCAACATATACTGACTCACCTGTTGTGGTGCCCTGCATCCGAGCATTCCTCTAGAATAAGCACAGCCCCTTTTACGCCACGCCTTAGTTTCTCTTCCGCTTCCCTGCATTTGTCCCCGAGGAGCCTCTTGTAGTGGATTGGTATCGTCACATTGGCCTTGATCACATTCGCAGCTTCTGTGGCCTCCTCCACGGTCATGGTGTATGTCCCGCCTATAGGCAGGAGCGCCACGTCTATGTGCCCCAGCTGCCTCATCTCTGGGGTGAAATCCGTGTCGCCCGCGTGGTATATCTTCTTGTTATTCACTTCCAGAATATAGCCAACCCATTTATTTTCCTTTGGGTGGAAATTCAATCTCTCTTTAACAATATTATAAGCAGGGACAGTCCGCACTTGTATTCCTTTTATCTCAAAGCTCTCTCCCGGCTCCACAATGCAGAACCTGTCCCCAAAAGCTTTCTTGAGGGATTCACACCCTTTAACGCCAAAAACAAGGGTATCATTCCTGGTTACCTTCTCGATATCCTTCGGCGAGAAGTGGTCAAAGTGCGCATGGGTTATGAATATCACGTCAGCCTTGTCCTTTGGGACAAACTTCAGGTCAAACGGGTCAAGGTAGTAAATATTGGTCCTGTTTATCTTGTCCTTGATAAGAAAGCTCGCGTGGCCGAACCACTTCAGCTCTTCTTTTATTTCAGATTCAAGTGACATGAGAAGTAATTATATCCGGAACTTATATCTTCCTACCGGCATACCGGCCCCCCGCTCCCGCTAACCTTATATAAGGCCATGGGCAATGAGACCTTGGGCATGGCCAATCTTATGAGAATGAAAAAACACCCGGAATCTACCGTGAGGATCAAGGATATTCCCGAGCAGGACCGCCCCAGGGAGCGGCTGATAAGATGCGGGCCGGAAGCGCTCAGCAACCAGGAGCTGATAGCCGCCATTCTTGGAACGGGAAGCGGGAGGGTAAATGCCCTTGGGGTTGCACAGGAACTGTTGGCACGGTACGATTTGCAGGATTTCTCACAGGTTGCATTACCCGACCTGAAAGGAACCTTCGGGGTAAGCGATGCCAAGGCCTGCAAGCTCCTTGCCGCGATAGAATTAGGGAAACGGCTGGCTTCTCACACCGGAAAGAGAACAAGCCTTGCAAGCGCTGAAGATATTGCACGCATGCTCATGCCAAGAATGAAGGGCCTGAAAAAAGAAGTCTTGAAGGGCCTCTACCTGGATTCCAAGCTGAACCTCCTCAAGGAAGAGACAATCTCCATGGGGGGGCTGAATACGGTGGCAATCCAAGCAGCAGACGTGTTCAGGACAGCGGTCTCCGAAGCTGCGGCAGCCATTGTGCTAGTGCATAACCACCCCTCAGGGGACCCGACGCCGAGCGAGAAGGACATAGCAGTCACCAAAGCGCTGAAGATGGCCGGCGACCTGCTTGGAATAGAGCTGCTTGACCACGTTATAATAGGGCAGGAGCGCTACATCAGCCTGAAAGACAGCGGCCTGCTATGACTTGTCCGCTTCAAGTTTCTTGATGTCCTCCGCCAGCCTGAGGATGCTCTTCCCCTTTTCAGAAAGGGAATACAATGACACAGCACGCCCATCAACCCTCTTTGCCCTCGCCTGTATAAGGTCAAGGGACCGCAGTTCCCTCAGCCTATGCGCCCGCATCTTTTCTATCCGGCAGATGTCCTCCAGGCCCTTGAAGCGCTTTGGGCCCTTTTCAAGGCTCTTGAGCATCCCGTAGGTGTATTTTTTCCCTAAAAGACGTATGACGCTTTCCTTGCTCGCTGGCATTTATAAATTTAGCCATGGTGGCG
>JACQIG010000024.1 GCA_016198605.1 Candidatus Aenigmatarchaeota archaeon
ATCTGCCTTATCCTCTCCCTTGAGAGATCCATGCTCTCCCCTATCTCCTCCAGCGTCCATTGCCTCTTGCCGCCAATGCCGAATCTCCTTTTTATCACAGCCCTCTCCTTTGGATTCAGGCCTTGAAGAAGGCTTCCTGTGATTCCAGGCACCTCATCCCGCAGGGCAGCCTCCTCCGGGCTGGCGAACATCCCGTCTGGCTTGTCGTAGCCGACATGTTTGGCATCACCGCTCTTGTCATGCTTATCATAAGGGTGGCCAAGAGAAAGCGTGTCGGCTGTCCTGAAGATGGCTTCCAGCTCTTTTATTTTTCCAGGGGTTTTGCATGTTTTTTCGGCTATCTGTTCGGTTGAAAGCTCAATTCCATATAGTTCGGCTTCTTTCCTGGCATCCCATACCTTTTTCCTTAAGTTGTGGTAGTTGATTGGGACTCTCATGCCGCCGTAGGTATCGGCCATGTACCTGAGTATAGACTCCCTAATCCACCATACCGCATACGAGCTGAACTTCACGCCTCTCTTGTAATCAAACCTCCCCGCAGCTTTCTGGAGGCCGATGTTGCCCTCCTGGATAAGGTCCATCACCCTGCTATCGCTATCGTCCACATACTGTCTTGCAATGTAGGCAGAGAGCCTTAGGTTCGCCGTCCACATTTCCTCGACTGCATCCCTGTCGCCGCGCTTTATCCTTTTGCCTAGCGCTATTTCCTCTTCCCTGGTCAGCAGGGGGTAGCGGGATATGTCATCCAGATATTTCCTCAATGTGTTTCCCATGGTGTCACCTCATGCCGGCCCTTTGGCTGCGCTGCTTATTGTTGTTTTGCGTAATCTCCTCCAAACTGAACATCTCCCTGAGCTTTCCTCTAGCCTTGGTTTCCCTCTTCCTGGTGGTCTCATCAGAAACGCCAATTTCCCTTCCAATCTCCTTAAACGTCATCTCTTCATGCACATCAAGCCCGTACCTTTTTCTGAGGATCTCCTGATCCGTCTCAGGCAGCCGGCCCATGAAATACCTGAGCAGGCTTATGCTATCCCCCGTAATGGTTTCATATTCAGGATTCACGGCTTTCTCATCTTCCATCAAAGCCCACATCGGGTTCTTGCCATACTGTTTCATATCAAGAGACAACGGCTTATCCGCCCTTGTGCGCATGTGGCTCTTGGCAGAATTAATCACGGCATTTGTGACGCAAACGGTGACATAAGTGTTTAATCTGGCTCCCCTTTCTCTCCCGGGGTCATATTTTTCTATGGCGCGCAGCAAAGCAAACGTCCCTGCTTCAACCATGCTCTCCACCATGGCGTAATCCGCGCTGTAGGTATTCGCAAAACTTGTCACGATACCGTAGACAGTCCTCAGGTTAGACGAAGCCAGCTTATCAAGAGCATCCCTGTCGCCCCTGGCAAACCTGCTGTGCAATTCCTCCTGCTCTTCACCGGATAATACTGGGTATTTATCCGCATAATTATAGTATTGTTCAACACCCATAAGTAACAAATTATATATAAAACTATTTAAGCTTATCCGGGGCTTCCGTGCCCGCGCGGGCTGGCAAATCTGGCGCCTGCATAGCGCCTCAGCTTCCTCTTGGCCTTGGCCTCTATCTGCCTCGCATATTCCCTGGTGAAGCCCATGGAATACCCTATGGCCGCCAGGCTCTCCTTTTCCTCCGCCATGAGACTCCTCCCAATAACCTCCTTTTCCCTGGGCTTTAGCCTGCCAACAATCAGGGACACATGCTTCTTCGTATCCCCCCTAAGCAGGGCCTCCTCAGGGTTCTCCGCCTTCGGGTCAGGTATGACGCTTATGAGTCTCAGCCTCTCATCCCCGTGGTCCTCTGCAAACCCGTCCAGGCCAACAATATCTATCCTGTCCGGCTTCCTGATGAGCCTTCCCGCCCTCCTGGCCGTATAACTGTTCCCAAGCCTGAGGGCTATCTGTTCATCCGTGGGCTCCCTCCCTGTCACGGCAAGATAATCTTCAATGATGCTTTTGGCCCTTTTCTTGGCCTCATAAATGCTATTGGAAATCCTTATAACTCGCTGGCTGCGGCATCCCAGGATAGCCTTCATTATGCGGTCTTTGGAGTAGGTGTCTAGCGTGCATCCTTTGGTGTGGTCGTATTTGTCCACCGCATCAAAAAGCGCCAAGGTTCCTTCTGATAACATCTCCTGCAGCTGGTGGTCATTGTTGTTAAAAAGGCTTGCATAATAGGCCACCTGCCCAAGGCCTGACTTGACAAGCCGGTCCCTGGCCTCAATGTCCCCCGTATCCTTCCTCCTGCCAAGCTCCAGCTGCTCTTCCTTTGTAAGGGCCGGATATCCGCTTATCTCTGCAATGTATCTCCTTGTGTACAAAATTTTCATATGAGTAGCATATATGTTTCTATGCCCTTTTAAGCGTTTCCCTAAACCACCCGCGGCCCCTTGAAGTAGCCTTCCTCTTTGTTCTTCGTGTTGGAGAGCGCCTCTTCCCTGGAAAGCGACTTTTCAGCCTTGTCCTCCCGCAGGACGTTTTTCACCTCAATGGGCTGGAAGGTGGGCTTTACATTCTTTGTATCAACACGCTCAAGTTCCTTGAACGCCCCAAGAATGTCCCCAAGGTCCCTGGAGAATTTCTCCGTCTCCCTGTCCGTCAGCCTCAGCCTTGCAACTTCCGCAACCCTCTTTACCGTTTCCCTGTCAATGGACATATGCTCATTTCACTTCCTTCAACAAACTCAGAGCCTTCTCATGCTCCCCTTCCAGCAGCAGTTCAAAGACATTCTCAAACACCTGCGCGTCCAGGCCCACCCCCTTCAGGTTCTGCTCCAGCAGGCGCTTCCCCAACTCGTTCACGGAAAGCATGTGCTCCTCAAGCCCCTTGGCCTCTATCTTCCCGTCCTCAAAATCCTTCTTGAAGGATATTATGGCCCTCTCGTGGTACTTGTCCCTGACGTGCTCCAGGGGGGAACTGGACTCCTTCCCCTTCAGCTTTATCCTGATTATGGGCTTCTTGTTATGCTGCCTCTCCGTTATGTTCCTTACCTCCTTCTCCACGTTTTCCATGCTGATGTTGTCGTTGAACTCAAGGTAGTACACCTTCCTCTGCGATTCAAACTCCACCGGCGCGACAGTCCTTTCCTTAGTGTCCGCCACCCAGAAGCACTTTGGCTTTGCCGACTCCTCCTTCAGTTGCGTCGCCACGGAGGAGCCCGTGACCACCAGAGGCTTCCCGTCATATTCCCCCAGGCGCGGCTCGTGTATGTGGCCTGAGACGTAGAGGTCAAATCCCTTTGGCAGCCTCTCCACCGGCAGCAGGTGCGTCGCAAACATGAAAGGCGCAAGGTTCTGGTGTATCAGGAATATGTTGAAGCAGCCCTCCTCAGGCTTCGGCCCCCATTCCTTGAGCACGGATTCGGTGTACATCTCAGGCACTCCAGACAGCCCCTGCACGCACACCTTCTCCCCGTCCTTCTCAAGCACGACGCCGTTGCAGTGCAGGTGTATCACGAATCCCGCCTTCTCCAGCAATTGCACAGGGTTCAGCAATCCCCTGGACCTCCTGTCATGCGTCCCGTGTATCCCCACGACAGGTATGCCGAAAGTATGCATTCTGGTCAGCTTGCCCACATCTTTCCCTATGCCTGCCCCCAGCCTCACCTTGGGCTCGTAATCAAAAGTGCTGAGCAATAGCTGCATGGCCAGCGCTATCACCTCCGAGGGCGGTGTCCTGGAGTCAAAGAAGTCCCCCACGATGAGGATCAGGTCAGAATCCTTGCTCTTCTCTATCGCCTCCGCCAGCGCGTCAAACGGGTCCGCCTCCAGCTCGCCGCCCCAGCCGTAGCCAAGGTGCATGTCCGGGAGGATCGTGATTTTCATGTACATCTCCTATTGGCCCAGCACGACTATATGCTCTCTATGTATGCCGTGAAACTACATGATTATTCTTCTTGGAATTTATATAATACCTTCTTCACCTCTGCAGGGATGATATTTCCCGTCCCTCTTCTCAACGTAACTGAAGGACATGGCATAGAATGCCCCAAGAACCAGCGGATACGCGGCTGTTATGATTGCGGGATGGATGGCATCAAACCTGTCCGCCTTCCAAGCCTTTTTTATCAGCTTGGCAGCGCGCCTGTTGGCATAGCCAAGCCGTGATGCATACCCTTCCATGCAATGTTATGGAATAAAGGATTGATAAGCTGATCACGTCACCAAAAACAGCAGCGCCGCTATTCCAGCGGCCACGAATGCCGCCTCAAACCTCATGGTTGGCACGAACAGCAGGGCCAACAGCAGCAGGACCCTGCCCGTGTTGAGCCACAGCTCGCGGAAGACCACCCTGCCCATTATGTTCTCCGAGGCGAAATCGGCGAAGATTGAGAACAGCGGTATGTTTATCAGAACCAGCAGCAGCCCTCCCGTGAATGAGAGGAGCACTATCTCCAGCAGTGTCCCCCCGAAAGGCCTCAGCAGCCACAGGCAGGCATAGGCCACCCCGCCTATCCTTATCATCTTCCTCCTGTCAAACCGCGCGGCGAACCTGCCCACGGCTACCGTCAATATGGCTATGCCTATGCCGGAAGCGGTTGATGCGAGGCCAACCACCACGAACTCGTCAAACAGGAAGAATATGTAGAGCGGCCACATGACAGCCTCTGCAGCATTGGTCATGCCCTGCAGGAACAAGGCGAATGCCAGCCTCCTGTTGCTCTTGAGGCCTATTATGTCCATCTTGAGCCTGAACCCGCCCTTGTAGTCCCCCGTCCTGAGGAGGGGTATTATTGAGGAGAGTATGAGGATTATCACGATGGTGAACAGTATGTTGAAGCCAAGGAACGTCAGGACAATGCCGCCCAGGGCGGGAGCCACAACGGAGCCCACCCTTGCCGCGGCGAAAAGCGCGCCTATCTCCTCCGTCTGGTGTATCTTGTCCATGTTCTTGACGAACTCGCCGTTGAGGCTGGTCCAGTATAGCGAGTCGGCCACCCCTCCTATGAAGGCTATTGCAAGGATGAACACCTGCTCGTATCCGGCAAAATACCCCAGCGTCTCCGGGATGGTAAGCAGCAGCGCAAGGAACACGACCTGCACGGGCAGCCTGAGGAGTATGGTGTGCTTGACGCCTATTATTGACGCAATGGAAGCAGCTATGGGCGAGAACAGGCCAATGGCAAGCCATGTGACCGCTATGAACAGCAGCGCAAGGTTCAGGTCAAGCGCTATGTTGAAGACGTAGATGGGAATGAACACGCTCACGAGAGAGAGCGCGAACGTGTCTATGGTCAGGTTGAAGTAGACCTCCTTCAGCTCCCTCTTTATGTTGAAAAGCCTGTGTATCGCCTGCTGGAGGTATGCCATGTAGTATTATTTGCGTGGCTGGTAAAAATAGCATTCCTATTCCATTATTTCAGCTTTCTGGCTTATTGAATACCCTGGAAGCCCTTTTGAAAACCTCGCCCTGAGGACGCCGCTGTTACCATGGGGGGCCATTATCTTGCCGTATATCGGCCTGCCTGCGGAGGTCTTCCACAGCACGCGCCTGCCTATGAACTTGGACACCAGGCCCTTTGAATCGCACCCGTGCACTTCAAGCAGTATGTGGCTCTGCCTCTGCGTGTGCCTCCCGCGCCTGTAGCTCACTATTGTCGCTTTCATATCACACCTATTGCCCGCATATCCTTTTAAGCATTTTTTATTCCCCCCTCTCAAACCCTATCTCTACCTCTTCGCCCTCAAAACCAGACCTGCCCCTCGCATGCCTGACTGCGCCGAAGACTATTTTACCTGCCCCTGTCGCTGTTTTCAGTTCATCCTCCATGGACCTTATCCTTTCTTCGGTCTCTTTCCCTGCGTGCAGCTCCAAAACAATCTTCTCCCTGACGTCATATCCGGCCTCTTTCCTCAATGACTGGACCTGCCTTGTCAGTTCCCTCAGGAAGGCATCGTCTTTCAGCACTTCCCCAAGCCTTACCTTGCCAAAAGGAAACTCCTTCGCTTCCTTAAGCCCCTTTGAAATTCTTATTTCCTTTACATTTCCAAGGGTTTTTATAATATTCTCCAAATGTTTTACTGCAGATTCATCTTCGTGGTTATTCAGCTCAACGGAGACATCTGAAAGCGGCCACCTCAATTTCACCTTCTGCTCGTTCCTTGCGGAGCTTATGGCCTCTAGAATCCCCTTTATCCTTTCCATCTGGCCCTCCAGCGCTTCATCCATGGCCTCGGGCTTTGGCCACGCGGTCATGTGTATGGACTCCTTCTCATGGTAAAGGTCAAGGTATACCTTCTCCGTCAGCAGCGGGACTGCAGGGGCAAGCATCTTCAAAACCCTGTCAAGGACATACAGCAGCGCATACTGGGCGCCGGCCTTGTCTTCCCCGGAATGCCACGGGGAAACCCTGTTCCTTATTATCTTGATGTACCACCTTGAGAAATCATTGAGGAGGAAATCGGAAGCCCCCTTGAAGGCCGAATGCAGCTGGCAGCTCCTTCCAGACTCTTCCGCCTGTTTTGCAACGCTATTGGCCCTGCTGATTATCCACCTGTCTTCCGGCTGCAAATGCTTGGGCAATGATGAATGGGAAGAATAGAGGCTTTTATCGGAATAGGTCTTCACAAACACATAAGTATTCCAGAGTATGTTGAAGACCTTGTTCACCTCAGCGACTGCTTCCCAATTGAAGTAGAAGTCATCCCACGGGGCGCTGTTGAGGAGGTAGAGCCTCATTATGTCCCTGCCATACCTGGCCAGCACGTCATCCGGGCTCACGATGTTCCCCTTGGATTTTGACATCTTCACTCCCTTGGCATCCAGCACGAACCCGTGCAGCAGTATCCTCTCAAAAGGCGGCTTCCCGAAGGCCATAGTGCTTGTTATGATCTCCGCATTCCACCACCCCCTGAACTGGTCGGGCCCCTCTATCTGCAGGTCTGCCGGCCACATTCTTTCAAAAAGCTCCTTTTCCCTCGGGTATCCGATTGACGCCCACGTGGCCACGCCCGCGTCAAACCAGACATCAAGCACGTCACTTATCCTGCGGACATCCTTGCCGCACTTGGCGCACCTTATGGCCACCCCGTCTATCCCGGGCCTGTGGAAGTCTATCTCCTGTTGCCTGCCGGCTTTATCCTGCTGGTACAAGTCGGACTTTAGGGTGGATTTTCTTTTCAGCTCTTCAAACGAGCCTATCACCTCTATGTGGCCGCACGCGCATTCCCAGATGGGCAGCGGTATCCCCCAATAGCGCTGGCGGGAAACAGGCCAGTCACCGAGGTTCTCCAGCCAGTCCCTGAACCGCTGCCTTGCCCATTTGGGCGTCCAGTCAACGCCCTCGTTGAATTCAATGAGCTTGTCCCTTATTGCCGTGACCCTGAAGAACCATTGAGGCATGCTCAGCTGCAGCAGAGGCGTGCTGCACCTCCAGCAGACAGGGTATTCGTGCACTATCGTGTCCCTTCTCAGGAGGGCACCCCTTTCTTCCAACATTTCCATTATTTCCTTGTCCGCCGACTTCACGAACTTGCCGGCGAGCCATTCCCCCGCATCTTTGGAGAATGTGCCGTCCTCATTGACTGGCGACAGCATAGGCAGTCCAGTTTCCTTCCCTACAAGATAATCCTCCAGGCCGTGCCCTGGAGCAGTATGAACCAGTCCAGTGCCGTCTTCCAGTGTAACATATCTTGAGGACAGGACAACCCTGTGCGCATTCCTCACTGTCTGTAGGCCAGGCACCAGGTCCCTGAGGGGATGGGCATACTGCACCCCTTCCAGGGCCTTTCCCTTCACCACCTTTCTTATTTTATAACCGCTTGCGCCTGCCTTTTCCATTACCTTATCGACAAGTTCTTTTGCTATCACAAGTACCTCATTTCCAGCCTCAACATATGCATAATCAAAATCAGGGTGCGCCATGATGCCCGTGTTTGAGGGGAGCGTCCATGGGGTTGTTGTCCATATGAGCAGGAATTCATCGGGCTTCCCACTGACCTGGAACTTCACGTAAATGGAGGGGTCGCTCAGTTTCCTGTGCTCTATCTCGTTGTAAGAGACCGCGGTCTCGCAGCGCGGGCAGACATGCACGGAATACCTGTCCTTGTACAGGAAGCCTTTCTCAAACGCCTTCTTGAAGGTGAACCACGCGCCCTCAATGTAACGGTTGTCCAGCGTCAGGTAAGGCTTCTGCCAGTCCAGCCATACCCCCAGGTTGGCGAACTGGCTGTTCATCAAGAGGATGTATTTCGTCGCGAACTCCCTGCACTTGGCAATGAAGTCCTTCACCCCGTGGGCCTCAATGTCCTTCTTGTTCCTGAATCCCAGCTGCTTCTCCACCTGGTACTCTATGGGCGTCCCGTGGGTGTCATACCCTGGCTGGTCCCACACGTCATAGCCCAGCATCCTCCAGAACCTTATGTAAGCATCCTTCAGCACCTTGTTCCATGCAGTGCCCATGTGGATCGAGCCGGAGGCGTAAGGCGGGCCGTCAAAGAAGTAGAACTTCTCCCTCCCGGAGGAGGCCTGCTTCACCTTCCCGTAAATCCCGCGGCTCTCCCAGTATTCTAATACCTCCTGCTCGACCTGCTTGGGATTGTAGGCTGATTGCATGATATCAAGAATTATTGTGGGGTGATTATATTTAAGAATCAGATGCTCCTGGGGCTTTTAATCTGCAACGGTCTGTCTGGCCTTATGCCGCTTATGCAATAATTACAGCTCTGCCTTTCAGTAAGCTGTATAGCCCTGTATAACCCATCAAAGGATATGTAATGCAAGGCGTCTGCTCCCATCTCATCCCTGATCCTTTCAACAGAACCGCATCTCTTGATTGCAAAGTTATCCGTGGGTGGCATGTCAACTCCATACAGGCAGCCTGTATTTTCGCCGTTTAACCTGATGCCAATAGGAGGTGATGCTGATAGAAAATACACTTTTCTTGCTCCAGCCTTTTTGAGCTTCATTACTGCTACCTGGCTGACGTTGCCTCTTACAATGCTGTCATCCACCAATACGATATTCTTGCCTTCCAGGTTCACATTATCCAGCACATAAAGGTTTCTTTCTATTGATTCCGATCTTCCATGGCCATGCGGTATCATGAATGACCTATCCTCCTCCCGCATCTTATAAAAGAGCTCTGCGAATGGAAGGTCGCTTTCGCTTGAATATCCCCTCGCAACTGGCTCTGGAGCATTTGGAACAAATGACACCATATCCGCATCAGGCGGCCTGAATTCCCCCGCAAGCTCAACGCCAAGCCTGTATCTTGCTTCCCTTACTTTATGGCCATTGAATGTGCTTTCAGGATGCGCAAGATACACATATTCAAAGAAGCAGAACCGAGTTTCCGGATCAATTATCTGTTTTGCCTCAAACTCACCGTCCTTAATGTATACAGCCTCCCCAGGAGCTACCTCCCTTATCGGAGTTCCTCCGATTTCCATTATAGCCCTATCCTCTGAAGCTATGACATATTTTCCGTCTTTCTTGCCTATCCAGCATGGCCTTATGCCAAACCTGTCTCTCACGCAGACAACTTCTCGGTTGTTTGCATTCAGGAAGGCCGCCGAGTACGCGGCTGGTATTTTTCTTAGAAGTTCTTCTGGGCCTATTTCAC
The DNA here is from genome assembly GCA_016198605.1 of Candidatus Aenigmatarchaeota archaeon. Classification (GTDB taxonomy): domain Archaea; phylum Aenigmatarchaeota; class Aenigmatarchaeia; order QMZP01; family QMZP01; genus JACQIG01. The sequence goes on from JACQIG010000024.1 coordinate 9,599, forward strand.
TGTAAAGCTTCAGAAGGGTTCTTGTATCACATTCATCGGTTTTATTGGTAAGCTCATTGTGATCCACCAGTGTACCATTGTGTATTGCTGCAGTTCGTGCATCAGTTGTAATTATATGGCTGCCCCTTCCTTCTTGCAGTATGCTTTCCATATCTCCACCTTCTGCAAGCAGTCTTCCCTCCCCATACAAGAAATCATTGCCACCAGTGCAGTGTGGATGGGCGTCTTTGAGTATCTTCTCCCTGCTGCCAGAGGTAGAGTATCTCACGTGTCCGATAAAAACACCGCCGTCAAGTAGTGTATGCAAATATCTTAAAGAAAAATTGTCAACAAGCCCCTTCCATCTTACTGCAGAAACGCTTTTTCCCGTCATGGCGGCTATGCCGGCAGCTTCCTGTCCTCTGTGCTGGAGGGCTTTCAGCGCTTTGTATGTATCGTGCAAAGAATGTGCAACAACAATCCCGCATTCTTCCCGCGGTTTCCAGGGATCACTCATGTTAATTATAAGAACTAAGATTTAAAACTTTGACCCCAGCGTAAGTATGATCTCCATGGGCTGGTAGAAGTCCCTGTTGAGGATCTTGATATACCTTGCACTCACTGGGTTTGTGGCCACCCTCCCGGCCAGGACATCATACCTGTCCCCCGCCGCCCACGCCACCACGCTCTTTATGAGAACCGCCTTGTCATCAGGCAGCTCAGTAGCATTAGGCAATATGGGTATGCACGGCCCGCAGTCTGCAATGCAGGTGTTGCAGCTTTCCCCCGGGTCGCACGTCGTGTTGCCGTTGCATGCCAGCTCCAGCAGGCAGGTTGGGCCGCATCCGTCCCCTGGGAGGATATTGCCGTCATCGCACTGCTCCCCCAGGCCCACATCCACGGTGCCATTCCCGCATGCGCCCCCCGACGGAGCCGGCTGTATGGTGAAGCTTGCCCAGTCGTTGAGGGTGAACGTACCCAGGGAAACAGAGGTTGCAGTGTCAGCCACGTCCCAGTCGCCTGCGCCCCCCGCGCAAGCCTCCAGGTTCCAGTTGACAGTGACAGGCGGGAGAGGCCCGTCATCCTTTATCCTCGCTCCTGGAGGGGTATTTGGCGGCGGGGTCCACCCGCTTGCCGTGTAAATCACGCTAAGCACGGCCACCTTTGCGCCTCCCGTGCACGAAAGCCCTAAAAATGTGGGCGTAGGGTCCTTCCCTGCACTTGTATCAGCCCCGATGGCAAGCTCCACAATGCCATCTGCTTTATTGATATCGCCCTGCGAGCCTGAAGCATCATTGTAGGTGAAGCTTATCGTGCACGTGCCGCCCTCAGTTACCCCGTTACAGCCACTAGTCGGCGCGCTGTCAGTTATCGTGTCAGGACTTGAGCAGAGTCCGCAGTCCTGGCTGCATGAGGAGCATGTCTCCGGAACAGTGCACCGGCCGTCCCCGCAGCGGTACGGCTGCTCCTCGCATGTCCCGCAGTCAATGGAGCATGTGGAGCACGTTTCCACGCCGTTGCAGGCTCTATCCCCGCAGAACGGAGGCGGGCATGTCCCGCAGTCAGGGGGACAAGAGGAACATGTCTCCAACGCGCCATTGCAGATGCGGTCCCCGCATACGGGAGGGCAAGCCCCGCAGTCAAAGGCGCACGTGGAGCACGTCTCCGCCCCGTTGCACGTTCCATCCCCGCAAAACGGAGGCAGTGCGCAGTCCTCCGGGCAACTGATCTCCTCAATCCCCTGGCACAGGCCGTCGCCGCAGACCGGTATCCCGCAGTCCGCCCGGCAAACCTCCTCCTCCTCGCATATGCCGTCGCCGCATTCCTGGAGATATATCCTCCTTTCTCCTAAGGGCGTATAATCTTCCAGCGGCGTATAATCCCCTGCGGGTTCAAAAATCACCCTTCTCCCCTCCTCACGGCTGGCAGCCTCCCCAGCAAACGCGGCAGTGGATTCCCTGGTTATCCAAGCCGTCCTGCCTGCCGACCCGACTATGTTTTCCTTCACTATCGCCGCCGGCACCTTCGTGGTCAGCTGCTCAAGTATTATCCTGTCGTTCCGTGAGTCGCTTATGTTTATCCCGCTTGTCGTCGGGAAGCTGAACACGTGGGGTTCGGCATACCTGTCCCCCGTGGCATTGGGGAAGGCGTGGAAATACTGGTATATTGAGTGGAATGTGCCGTTCGGGAAGGCCTGGCCTGCGGGAAACACGACCGGGCTGCTGTGCGCCACCGCCCCGCTGTCATATTCCAGGCCGAACACCTCCTCCTGCACGAAATCAATGTCCTCTTGCTTCAGTCGCCTGATCTCAACCACGCCCTTGTCGCCTGCCAGGTATCGCACCAGCTCGTCATAGTAGCTGTAAAGGCTGTACTCCCCTACCACGATGACGTCAAACCTGGAGGGGAACGCTATGTTTGACGGGTCAATCCTCTGCAGCGTGAACTCCATGTCAACGCTATTTATGTTGAAACTGACGGGGCTCCTTAGGGCAGATTCCACCTCCTGGAACTCCTCCGGGGAGCATATGCACCCGACAAGTATCCCCGGCTTAAGCACGTTTTCCAGCCTGAGGTTGTAGACAACGTTCTGGGGCAGCAGCGATGCCAGCTCGCTGTCCACCTCCTCCTGGTTGAACCAGTTGACCCCGCTCCTGTCAAGCGCGGACAGCGCATCGCCCCCCTGCAGCAAAAGCTGCGTCTCCCTCGTCCTCGGCTCCGCCACATTGATCCTGCTCAGCTGGAAAATCAGCACGAACACCGTGAGCGCGATTATTATTATCTCCACGATGCGGATGAAGCCTTTCATATAGGATTATATTTGGCCGGCCGCCTAAAATAGTCTTATGATGAAGAGGTCACTGCAGCAGATAGAGGATCATTATATCAATATTGGTTATAGCGGAAACGGCCTTAGGAAAGCCCTTTTGAAAGACACGGAATACCAGAAGCTGCTCAGGGAGAGAAAACAATAATTGAACAGTAGATTCCACCCCACTAAGCAGGAAAGGGGAAATACGTGCTATCAACAGGCCTTGATTTTGAAATCCTAGCCAAATGCAAGAGGCTTGAAAAAATGAGGCTTGCAAAAGAAGACACATATCTGGTCAGCCTTATCAAGACCCAGCTGGAATGCGACTGGAGAAGGCCTCTGCTAAAGGCATTGGATAAGCTTATCGGAAAATATGGAAGATGAGCCGCGCTACTTCTTCCCAAGGCTCTCCCTGAGTATGAACTCCCTGTCGCCGCGCCTGACGGCGGCCAGTATCCCGTGCGGGTCCCTGTAATATTCGGAGACTATCCTTCCCACCATGTTTATGTCGTTTATCGTGTTCTTGACCATCCAGTTGATTATCTCCGCCTTCTTCACAAGGTCCTCCTCTATGTCCTCGTCGGTCATGCCCGTGTAGAGCTTTATGTCGTTCATCGCCCTGGCGGACTTGTTTATCTCTACCAGCTTGTCCTCCGATGGCAGCCAGCGGAATATGGTGTTAAGCTCCACCTTTATCTCCTCAAGCCCTCCCGTGGGGCTCAGTTCCGCTATCTGCAGCACCCTCCTGATGTTCTTCCTCCTGTCCCTGTGCATCACGGCAATCATCTGCAGCCCGCTCAGCAGGGCGTTGGGTATGTTTATCGGCGGGTTTACAAGCCTCCTGTAGGCCTCCTCTGCCGTGTTGGCGTGCAGCGTTGAGTAGACGGAGTGCCCGGTGTTCACCGCCTCGAACATCACCTCGGCTTCCCTGGCCCTCCTTATCTCCCCCACCACAACCCTGTCCGGCCTCATCCTCAGTGCGTTTATCATGAGCTGGAGCATGGTTATCTCCCCCCTGCCCTCGGGGTTCGGCGGCCTGGTGGTCATGGGGACCCAGTGCAGGAAATCCGGGAGCTGTATCTCCCTGGTGTCCTCTATGGATATTATCCTCTGGTTTGGCGGTATGAAGTTGGTAAGCGCGTTGAGCAGCGAGGTCTTCCCGGAAGCCGTGCCGCCTGCTATGACTATGTTCATCTCATACTGTATCGCGAGCCAGAGGAATGCCGCGGCCTCAGAGGACAGCGTCCCCGCGGCGACAAAATCCGTCACCGTCCACGGCCTCCTCGCGAACTTCCTTATCGTCAGCGTGTTCCCCCCGGAGCTTATCGGGAACAGCGTGGCATTTGTCCTGTCCCCTGTCGTCAGGTACGCGTCCATCAGCGGGTTGAGGTTTGTTATCTGCTGCCCCACCCGCCTGCCTATGGCCGCCGCATAATTGTATATGCTCATCTCGTTGGCTATGGTTATGTTGGTCTTCAGCCAGCCTATCTTCAGGTGGTAGACCCAGATGGGCGATTTGGAGCTGTTTATCACTATCTCCTCAAGGTTCTTGTCCTGCAGGAATATCTCCAGCGGCCCGAGCCCCAGCGACTGGTGGAGCAGCGTACCGACGAGAATCTTGACCTCCTGGTCCGCCAGCCTTGGCAGGTGCTGCCTTATCAGCTTCTCGGCTTCCTTTGTGAAGGCGTCCTTCAGTTCCTTCACTTCCTTGGGGTCCAGCACCTCCTCCGGCTTTATGGAGATCTCGGTTATTATCCCCTCCCTCACCGCGTCCAAGGCAGCTTCAGTGGCCCTCTCTATAGTCGGGTAAGTAAGCTCGTATATGGGCACGAACTCCTCCGGGTCGTCCATGATCTTTATGTCAGCGGGGATGTTGTCCACTACAAGCCTGTATTGCTCTATCACCCTCCTGTCCTTGGGCTTCTGCGGCGCTTCCTTCCCCGCGGCCTGCCCTTCAAGCCCTTTCTTCCTCTTCTCCTCCAGCAGCTTCCTCTGCTTGGGCGTCATCTTTGGATATTTCACGCTCAAGGGCCTGGTGGCAGGTGTTGCCTTATTGGTCGTCCTCTTCTTCATCTTCCTTCACTACTATATCCTATGGGATTCCCAGAATTTAAAGCGCGCCTGCAAAGGGGCTCATATCTCATAAAAGCCTTTCCCCAGGGAAATCCTTTCCGGCAGGTTAGGCCTTTCACCCTCAATGTATTCCTCCAGGGACGTGGCCCACCTGTGCTGCTCTTCCAGCCCCAGAATGACAAGCCCGTTGCCAGCTGACACGCCGCTTGAAGTGTCGCGGGCAAAATTCCTGTATATCCTCACGTCAACAAGAGGCCCGGAGCCCCATTCCTCCACCTTGTCATAAATCCACACGTCAGCCATCACGTCATTGTGGCTATTCCAGAGTATGTCTATGTTATACTCAGCTTTGTGCAACGTCTCATTCCTTTCGTATAGCTCTTTCACGTGCCTTTCAATGCATCCCTTGTCACGCCTGTCCAATACTTCTTCCAGCCCCTTAGATGGGTAGATTATCACAGGCGTCACGCCCACCTTCATGCTGATTGGATTGTAGAATACCATGGTAAGATATGCACAGATAATCTTAAAAAACCAATACACAAGATAAAATATGGCAGAAGCTATTGTGAGGGAATATTTCGTCGGGATGACGGAAGAGAACATGGGAAAATATTGCTACAGGGTATAGCCTCAGGAATGGAAAAGAACCTCAGGAGGCTGTCAAAGGCCATGGAAGGCTCTGGCGTCTACTGGCTGTGGGCCGGAACCCCTGGCAAGTCATCAGTAATGCACAGCCATGGTTCCCTTGGATATGCCAAGGCCTTCAGGTCAGAGCTTGCAGAAAGATATGGCATCCCGGAATCTGACATGAATATCTACAAAAAAATCATCGTTATAGACAAAGTGGAATGAATCACGTGTAATATATCGGGCTCTCGGGCGTTATTGACTCCTCTGGCTTGCCTTTTTTCCTCTTCTTGGCCCGCAGCTCCATGGCCTTCTTCTTTTCCTTCCCCTTCACCTTACCGCCCTTCTTCTTTTCCTCTCCCTTCTCTGGAGGGGTTGGCGGTTTTGCCGCGGGCATGAGTTCAGCCTCCGTCCAGCGCTTCCTTTTTTCAGGCGGCGCCTCCTTCTGGCCTGGTTTTTGCCATGGGACACCCTTCACCGGATACGGTACGTAAGCCCCTTCCTTCTCCGGCTTCTCCCCGGCCGCAAGTTTCTCTATCTCCTTTATCTCCTTCTGCACCTTCCTGAACCTGTCAGCCATCCTGCGCCTCTCCCTCAGCTTCCTCCTGATGGCAAGCATTGCAAGCAAAAGCACCGCCGCTATGAGCACTATGTATGCGGTCTGCTGCACGCTTGCATAATCCGGCCGGGCCTGCTGTATGGACTGCGCATACTGCAGCAGCCTTGCCGGGAACTGCGGATCCACGAAAAACATGTAAAGCGCGAACTCTATGATGACACCCAGCACTACAAGGGCTCCCACGGCCTTCCTTGAAGGCAGGCGCCTCCTGTGGGGCAGCCTGATCTTGGCAGCAGCCTCCCCCCTTGAAGGCTCTGGCTTGAACTTCAGCTTCTCCACCTCCTCGGTGGGCTTTGGAGGCGCAGGCACCTTGCCCTCCCTGCGCACGCGCTGCTCCGCGTATCCCTTAAGCGCCAGCGTGGGAGGGCCTATGAGCGGATAATGCAGCTCAGCCATGCCGTGCTCTTCCAGTATCTTCGCCATGGACTCTATTGATTCCTTTTTCTGCCCGAGCTCCTTGGAGGCGGTGTAAACGGAGACCTTGCCCCTCTGCTTAACCAGCTGGTAAAGCTTGTCTATCTCTGTCTCAAGGAAAGGGAACTTCCCCTTCAGCTTGTAGGAAGGCCCTGCCTCTTCTCCCCCATCCTCCTCCTTCTTGCTCCTCTTCATCCTCTGCACTCCTGATTAGTACTTTGTAAGCGCGGCAACATAAATCACATCAGCTCGCCCAGGCCGTACCTTGCGGCATCGGCTGCGGAGATCCGGAACCAGGAGGGCAGCCCCCTCACCTTCTGGCCCGCATTTAGCACATTCTGGAAGTACAGGTAGTCCAGGGCGCTCTGGTCAGGGGACTTAAGCGGCGCGCCCTCGCTTATCATCTTATCCACGTCCACGAAGCTCTCCAGGCCGTTGGTGGTCGCGTTCAGGTTCCCCTCAAGCCTCCCGAGGATGCCGGGTCCAGATGCCCCGGAGAAATGGCTGTAGTAGCCTTTCGCTATCCCGTCGTTCACCGGCAGGGACCATGCGCCCCTTGTAAGCTCGTCAAGGTAAATCTCGCTGTAGTTGGATTGTATGATAGTGGCGTTAACAAGGCTAATCGCGTTTGCCGCCCCCACGACATAGCAGGCCGCCGCAGGCACGTCAGGCGTCTGGCCGACATACCCAAAGAATCCCCCTGGAGCCGAGGCCGCATTGTCCACCACAAGTATCTTCTGGCCCGGGTTTGCGGCGGCCGGGTCAAACGTTGCCGTGCCCGTGCAGTTGCCGAAGGAGGCCGACCCGGCTGCCATCTTGGTGGCATAATATGCGTACGGGTACCTCACTATGTTCCTTGTTATGAGATTGCCGGTGTTTATCGCGAACGTGGGGTCCTCTATGTTGTCCGCGGGCACCTTTGGCGCTGGCCTGATTGTCCTCCTTATCCTCGCAATCCCCAGCCTGTCGCTCAGCGCTACCGTGAGTGAGGCAGGCGCCTGCAGGCTGAACCCGTCAAGGTTGCTTACCGAAAGGCCTGAATGGTTCAATGAGATGTCAAACCCCGTCTGTATGCCCAGTATCTTGGCCTTCCACGCGGGGATGGAGTTGTTCTCCAGCAGGAAGCTCGGGCTGCCGTAGAGGGTCCCGTTCTCCATCAGTTCCGCAGTCCTGAGGGTGGCATTGTCAATGTAGCTCCCGTTCTCCAGTATGCTGTTTGCCTCGGCTATCAGCGCCCTCTGCCCGGATATGGTTATTGCCCTTGAGAAGTCAGCCTCAACGGAGCTCTCCACCTGGTGCAGCTGGTCGGCTATCACCTTCTCTATTGTCCCATACTTCACCGTCTGCGTTGACGAGATGTAAAATATGATGAACAGGAAAAGCGGTACCGTTATCATCAGCGCCACTATGGAATACACCTGCCCCTTCCGGCTTTTCCCAATCTCATCAAGCCAGCAGTTACTCTGCCCCTTCCGGCTATTATAAACAACATTCCTGGCCATTTTTCCATTTGCTTGCATTTTCATATAATCCGCATACCATCAAAATATTCTGCTTATCCACATTCTATGATAGACACCCTTCCCATGTCAGCTCCACACCCTCACCTCAAGCTTAGCAGGCCCCCAAAGCGAGGGGACATTCTTCACGCTGGAGTTCAGCACCTCTATCTCCGTGGCAGTTATGTAAAACCCGAGCACGTCCTTTAGCCTCTCTATTGCGTCGTCCACCGCGGCGGTGGCATTCGGGAAGACATTCCCGAAGCCGACTACTGATTTTATGAGCGTCGCGTATTCCACGGTTGAAAGGTTGATTATCTCGCACGTGACCGTGCAGGTGTCCTGGGTGGTTATTGTGTTATTGACCTTTATGTCATAATCCGCCGGGTCTATGTACACCGAAGACGGCAGCGAGAAGTTAATCGGGGTCTGGAAGACCTGCGCCTGAGCCTGGCCCTGCGGCTGCACCTTCACCGACACGTTCTTTATGTCCAGCTTGACAACGTGCAGGAAGCTCCTGTCCACCGGGGTGTCATTGAAGAACACTGTGACGTTCTTCGGGTTGGCCTTCGGGCCCGTGAAGTGCTGGACCTGGTTTATGTCAATGAAACCGAACTTCACGTTAGCCGCAGGCCTCACGTACTCCACGTATATCCTTGATGAGTTTGCTGGCGCGTTCTGGGGGTCGGAGAAGATGGTGGCTGGCGTTGACTTGCTGTCGGTCCCCCAGACCTCGTTGAGGGATGTGTTCACATTGATGAATACCGTGACGGTGTTGGTCTTGCCCTTGCTCTGGGACACGTTTCCGGTCAGGTTTATCGTGACAAGCGAGTTGGCCACCGGGCTGGTGTTCAGGTATATCCTATTGTCATTGAAGAACACCTGCACGTCAGGCCTTGCAGGGTCGTCAACCACGTTCCGCCAGTTCAGGTGCAGCATTACGGTGCTCACATCCGAATCCTGCGGCACGAAAACCGGCATCACGGCGAAAACCCCGCCCCTTTCATTGTTGTTTTTCCCCGGGCTCTTTATGTGGTCAAAATACTGCGTCCTGTTGAACGTGTTGTTCACCACAAGCTTGACGAAATCCGTGCTGTATGTCACTTCAACCCCTCCCCCTGGGTTGAGCCTCGTCTTGTCCCCTGCCGCCGGCTGGAACAGTATCAGGTTGACGTTGTTCCA
>JACQIG010000026.1 GCA_016198605.1 Candidatus Aenigmatarchaeota archaeon
AGAGGATAAGGCAGATAGAGAAGCAGGCAAAGAACAAGCTCAGGGTAATGTGCAGCAGATTTGGTTATTTGCAGGCGGAAGGGATATGACGCTACTCAATCTCAACCCCGGGCATGACCCATTTGCCTGAAAGCCTTTTCCTGTTCTCCCTGCCTATGGAGCCTGAGAGGGCTTCTTTTATCTGCGGGTCGGTGAATCCCAGGAGCCTGCCGAAAGACATGAGGTCTGGGGGGGAGCGCAGGTCCCATCTGGACTCGGCGCAGGAGGAGATCACAAACGGCGCATGGAACTTCCTGCAAAGCCTTGCGGCCTCCAGGTAGCTGTGGAAGGCATCGGCGCGCGTCTTGCCGTGGGAGTGCAACAGCTCGCGGAACGAGAAGCATATTGCCACATTGCTTTTCTGGGCAAGCCTGGCCGTTATGTGGTTGAAGCCCGTCTCCACCTTTGGGTCCATCACGAGGATGTCCACCTCCTCGGTCTCCAGGGCGGCCCTGCTTACCTCAGGGATGGCGCTTTCCACCGCTATAATCTCGGCCCTCATCCTCAGGGACCTGGCAAGCCTGCTGAGCTCGCCTGCCTTCCCGGCCCTTATTGACACGCCTGTGTAAACATCAAGGCCTTTCGCCATTGCCGCTTCCATTTCTTGTGCGCCTGCGAAAAGCACCCCAAAGCCGTGCCACCCCAACTGCTTGCCGAAGGGCGGCGTTTCCTCCGCGCTGTCCGCCTTGACGCAAAGGTCATAATACATGAGGATAAATTTAACCTGCGGGATTAAAAGTATAGCATGGCCTCCATGAGGGAAAAGAGGGAGATGCTGATAAAAGGGCTCGTCAGGGACGGCTACCTAACCAGGCTGGATGTAATAAGGGCCTTCAGGGAGGTCCCCCGGGAGCTGTTCGTGCCGGAAGGGCATAAGAGGCACGCGTATGCGGACGAGCCGCTCCCGGTTCCGGCAGGCCAGACCATAAGCGCCCCGCACATGATAGCCATAATGCTTTGCCTGCTTGAACTTAAAGAGCATGACAAGGTATTGGAAATCGGGACAGGGTCAGGGTACAATGCCGCGCTGATCTCAAGGATGGTAAAGGGGATGGTATACACCGTGGAGTATTTCCCCGAGCTTGCGGCTTTTGCCAGGAACAACCTTGCAAAGGCAAAGATAAAGAACGTCCTGGTATTCCACGGGGACGGCAGCAAAGGCTTGGAGGAGCATGCCCCATACGACAAGATAATAGTCACCTGCGCGTGCCCCGACATACCAAAGCCGCTCATTGGCCAATTAAAGGAAGGCGGGATGATGCTCATACCCGTGGGCGGCGGGCGCTACCAGGAGCTGCTGAAGATAACAAAGAGGAAGGGGAAAATCACGAAGGAAAACCATGGCGGTTGCGTGTTCGTCCCGCTGAGGGGATGAACTCACGGCTGGCGAAGCAGTTTCCGGCTAAGCAACTTCTGGCTTGAACCAATTGGATAAAGCCAGCAGCTTAACAAGCCGGCAGCCAGGCTAAGCCAGGAAACTATTTACTGCTGGCTATATGAAATCAACATAAGCCAGGATCTACTCGCCCTTCATTATGTCCTTTATCGCCTTGCTGCCGTTGGACATGACGGCCTCGCCGTGGCCGGGGAAGATCTTCTGTACGTCAAGCCTGCTGAGCTTCTCCAGGGAGGCTGCCAGCGCGTCAGGGTCCCCCCCGTCTATCTCGCTGTCCCCTACGCCATCAGAGAAGAGCGTATCGCCGGTGAAGATGCCCTTGTCCTTGGGATTGTAAAGGCAGATGGAACCAGGGGAATGGCCTGGCGTGTGCACCACCCTCAGGCCGCCTATCATATCACCATCCCTGAGCTTCATGTCAACCTTCCTGGGCTTCAGCCTGCCGTCAAAGAAGTCAGCCATGCTCTTCTTCTCGTCCCCGCCCTCAAGTATTGCCGCCTCAAGTTCGTGTATCGCCACCTTCGCATTGAGGAAGTAGCCGTTGCCGCCCACGTGGTTGAAGTGGCCGTGCGTGTTTATCACGTGCGTTATGGCCTTCGGGTCCTTCTTGATTATCCTCAGTATCTGGTACATCCTGGTGAAATTGAACCCGGTACCGGAGTCTATCACCACATCCCCGACAATATAGATGTTGGAGTCGTTCTCGGACAGCTGCAGGAGGATCACGTCTCCCAGTCTTTTAAGCATAAGCGCACCCTATTTTAGATTTCTACCAGCCCTTATAAAAATGTTTTGCCTCCAAAGGATTTAAAGGGATGCCGGCAAGTCATAGCCTTGCCTTGAGCCACTGAGTTATCCTTGATTGCTTCTTCTCGTCCTCCAACAATTCGGCTGTGATCCAGCTCCTCCTGACGCATTCAGGCAGCTTGTCATTGGCCTTGAGCCACTCCTTCAGCCATGCTATGGTCCTGGGGTCGCTGGTGTAGCCTGAGCCTACCTCCCCATACTGCTTCTTCAGCTTCTCTACCTCCCTGTCCCTCTCCACCTTGGCTATTATTGACGCGGCGGAGACCACAGGGTAGGTGACATCGGCGTAATGCTCCACTATTATTTCCGTCCCGTTGTTTGTCATCTTCACAAGGAACTCCCTGAGCCTGGCCAGGTTCACGTCCGGTCCGTCTATGTAGGCCCTGTGACTTTTCAGGAGGTTCAGTATCTCCACGAACTTTATCGCCTCAAGCCGGTTGAGGTTAGTCCCGCTGTTCCTGTAGGCGTCAATCTTGCACGGCTCAGTCTTTGATATCACTATGTCCCTGGCTATCTTCTCTATCTCCCCATAGAGCGCCTCCCTCCTCTTGGGGGACAGCAGCTTGGAATCCCTGACTTTTATCCCCCTGAGCTTCGCCTCGCCCTTCTGGTCAACTGAAAGGCCTACGATAACCATGGGGCCTATGACAGACCCCCTTCCTGCCTCATCAATGCCGGCTATGAAGAATCCATTGCCTTCCTGTTCCATAATATGTTATTGCACGACCTGTATTAATTATGCATGCGCTGGGGAAATGGTGCCTTCCCATGCCATATAACGAGTATAAAAGTACACCCAGTCAAAATAAATAGGTTGCATTCCATATAGCGGGGTGGAGCAGCATGGAGTGCTCGTTGGGCTCATAAAGGGAAAATGAAAAGCTTATAGAAATTATACACAATTATCCCCTATTGAGATACCCAAAGGTCGTTGGTTCAAATCCAAGCCTTTTTACAAGAGGCTGTGCCTGCCGGCGATGTTATCGCCGGACCTGCAG
>JACQIG010000021.1 GCA_016198605.1 Candidatus Aenigmatarchaeota archaeon
CCTATGTTGTAAATTGTTTTCAGGTCTGAATTTCCAAAATAACAGATTACCAGCAGGATAATCCTTTATTATTGATGTAAGAAGTGCTACAGTGTTACTTGGTTTCCATACGAAATCGCGTTGGAACTCTGGAATCACTAAAGAACCTTCATTCATTTGGCTCAGTATTGAACTCAAAGAGCGTGGTCTTGCCTCAAGGTCTTCCATAGTGTAAATTGCTCTGTTTGCTTTAAAAATCATAAAATCCCCCCGCTGGGAGCGTTTTTGTCATTTGCGAAGAGGGCGCGAGATTCCTGGGAAGGCTGGGCCTGGTTTTAGATAGCAGGGTTGAAGGGAAACAGTTCGGATTAGCCAGGCCCGAACACGCACCTGCAGGGTGGCTTATCCACCTTGACAAGAAACCTTACGCAATAGGCATCCTGCACTCCGATGGGACATATGACCACATGTACAATGGTAACTCGGGTGGGAACCCGGCCATGAAAATGTACAGGGATAGGATGGATGAGGAATACAAGAGGCTCAGAGCTTGACAAGGTACCTCTTCTGCCTCAGGGTGACCACGGGGTATTTACCCTTCAATTTCCTTATTATCCCCCTGTCCTGGGTGCAGACGGTGAAGCCCCTGCCGGCCAGCCTCACCAGCTCCCCGTCTACCGGCTCCCCTCTGTCAAAGATTATCCTTACATTCTCGCCCTTTGCCATCTCCAACGCTATTTTCGCGTACTTCGCTTCAGGGCCTGCCTTTGAGAGCCGCTCCAGCTCCTTCAGGACCGAGCCCAGCGTATAAAGCTCAGGCCCCTCAAACTCCTCAAGCTGCCTGAACACGTCCACCCTGAACTTCCCCGGGATCATGAGGAAATTCGTGTCAAGAAGGAACTTCATGCTTGAATATATGCGCGGTTTCCATTTAAACGCGCAAAGGCATCACCATGGTAATGCGGGACCAATAAGTATTTAAAACTAACTGTCAATAGGTTAGTAAATTTGCCAGGTTTTCCAGAGTTTTCATCCGGAGTTTTAGCATTTCAAGGGTGTTGTGCATAAACAGGAAGGGTTTGGTTGGAGCCGCAAAGATCGGGGCTGTATCTTCACTACTGCTTCTGTCGCTGTTCGCGTTATCGTTCTTCTTATCTATATATAATAATACGCCGGTTGTGCAAGCAGCGCATGACACGGACGTGGTGATAACACCAGAGGTAGCCAACTGCGGCCAGATAAATCAGACGTTCACCCTGAAGATCACAAATATAGGCGGACCTGACAGCATAAGGGAGGTCAGAATATACCAGGACGCAGACCTTAACGGCCAGAAGGATCCCGGCATTGTTGAGTTCAAGTGTGGGGATCCCCCTGAAGGGTGGACGCTTACAGACAGGCTTTCACTATTTAACTACTGCCAGTACGAGGCCCCTTTCACAAGCGCCTTCATGATAGACCCAGGTGAAATGCTGGAATTCATGTTCATGGCAACCCTTGACGACACCAACCTGCAATGCGGCAACGAGTTCAGGGTGGCCACAATAGATGATGCAAGCCCAGTAGGGCAGGTGGTGTTCAAATTCCCGCAAATAAAGGTTGACTGCTCACCGCCAGACATAGACAAGCGGGTAGGCGATCCTAAGATTGCATGCGACCCTGAGACAGAATCATGCGACTACTGGTTAACGCAGGACACCCAGATTGACTTCTCGGCTTCAGACAACCAGGACGAGTGCGACCTTGGCCTTGACTACTGCCAATGGCGCACAACGCTTGACAACGAGGAGCCTGGCGACTGGCAGGTGGAGGAGAACGGCGGTGTGGTGAACTGGGGCCTGTCTTTCTCAGAGGACTCAAACCACTTGATTGAGGTTGAATGCTTTGACGTTGCCGGCAACAATGCCACGCTTGAAGAGCTGGACAAGGTGGATTCAACCCCGCCTGAAACCACCAAGCAGTTCAACGGCCCCCAGCACACAAATGAGGATGGCGTTGAGTGGATAGACGGCGTCACCACTGTAACGCTTAACCCTTCCGACCCTGACCCAAGCGGATTCTCATGCAACATAGGCGTTGACAAGACATGGTATCTTAATGTTCTGGCTGAGGAGAACACCCCATGCGAATCGCCGCAGGAGGCCTGCCGTCCCGTGTTCGCATCGCCATACGAACAGAGCGGAGCCTGCATAGAAGAAGCGCAGGGCATCTGCCTTGAAGCCGGCGAGCAAGGATCTCCTGAATGGATCAGATGCGTGGAATCATTCGCGCATGAGGAATGCGGCGTTGACGGCAGATGGCACCTTTACGACGGCAATCCCATACCCAAGGATGAGGAATCGTGCCACATACTGCAATACTTCAGCGTTGACGAGCTTGGGAACGTGGAAGACATGAATGCCAATTGCTTCTTCGTTGACAAGACGCCGCCAGAAATATCCAAAGACGTTGATGGACCGCAGGCTGGCAACTGTCCGCCGGGAGAGGAGGACAAATGCTTCATAACTTCGGATACCAATGTGATCCTTTCATGCCAGGACCAGCAGCCGCACCCCTCGGGTGGCGAGATGATATTCTCAAGGTACAGGTTCACCGAGGACGGCCAGGTGTGGAGCGACTGGCTTCCGACTGCCGACTGCCCAGGACAGGTGGTGGAAGGCTGGTGCAAGGTGAACAGCCAGGAGACTTCAGTTTCATTCCCTGAGTCATCGCAGCATGAGCTCCAATTCTACTGCAAGGATGCTGTTGAGAAGACAAGCGAAATAGACACTGAATCCTTCGGTGTGGACAACGACCCACCTGTTATAACCAAGGAAATGTTCGGCTCATGGCTGGGCGACTGCCCGCCTGGAGAGGGGGACGTATGCTATGTTGCAGATAATGGGCAGAGCGGCGTGAGTGTGTGGGTGGCAGACCAGGAAAGCATCCATGCATCAGACGATGTTTCGTGCGTTTACGAAATCATATGGCACAGCCCACAGGGCGAGGTGCAGGTTGGCGAAGGCTCTTTCAGCGATCATGCTGATATCATATTCCAGGAAGACTCAACCCATGACCTGATAGTTACATGCAGGGACGCTGTTGGTAACACTGTAAGGGATGTTGAAACGTTCCTGGTCGACTCAACTCCGCCCGAGACCACAAAGATGTACGGCGAGCCTTTCTTTGAGAATGAAATCTGCGAAGGCGACGGCCAGCAGTATGAAGAATGCATGACGCAGGAGTTCATAAACTCCAGCACGCCCATAAGCCTCTGGGCGGAAGACGAGAAGGTGGGAGTGGATAGCGTTTCCTACAGGGTGACGCTTGTTCCTGATTCTTACTGTCAGAACCAAGAATACAACTGCGTCCCATGCGAAGAGACGTCAGATGAGTGCACAGACTTCACTGAGGTTGCCGGGGAGCATGCGAACTTCACAATTCCAGACGAATCCTGCCACCTGATTGAGTTCTTCAGCACCGACTTGCTTGGCAATACGGAGAGGAGGAAGTGGCAATGCGCATTTGTTGACAACACGCCCCCACAAACAGACAAGGAGATAGGCGAGCCGAAGGTGGTAAAGGTCACAAAGGAGGTCTGCGAGGAGCAGCCTGAGGGCGGTAATGGCATAAGCCTGGATGGATTTGATGTTGGCGATGTTGTCCATCAGCTGAATGCCAGCGAGTTCACCTTCCCGGGCTACACAGAATTCTGCAGCGTAGGCCTTGCATTTGACGGCGCATCTTTGTACTATAACAGGTGCGGCGATGTGAACATTTACAAGATAGACCCGGTGACGGGCGCGCTGGAGGATACATTTGACACGGAGGTGGCACTGAACCCCAATGCCATGGCATTCGACAAGAAGAGAAATGGCATATGGTTCGGCACGCAGGCGTGCACAGGAAGCCCGCGCACCATGCCCATATATTTCTGGGATTTTGATGATGATTCAGTGAGCCTTGAGTTTAGCGTCCCTGAGACGCTGGTAAACCCTGGGACTGGCCAGGATTTCCTTAACGTCTGCTTCCTTGACGGACTGGCGTACAATGAGAATGATCCCGATACGGATGCGGATGATGAACTGTGGTTCAGCGACGACGTTAACAAGAACCTGGGATTGTTCAGGCCTGACGGCTCTCTCGTTGATGGATTTGATGCCACTGATGCGCATGCCAGCTTGTCCACTCTTAGCGGCTTGGCAATAGGCGGGCCGAACCTGTACATGGCCAACAACGGGGGCGGCGATGTCTTCAGGGCAGACAAGGATACCCTTGCTCTTGTTGACCAGTTTGCCAGCGAGGACGAGAGGCTGGAGGACATGGAATGCGACCCTGTCACATTTGCGCCAACCGAAGTGATGTGGGTAAGGCACACGCCGCAGGGCAATGCAGACGATGACCTGATCACAGCTTTTGCCATAGAGCCAGGAACATGCGGCCTTGGCGGACAGCCCGTATGCCAGAATGTTACTACAGAAGTCTTCATAACCCAGGACACGCCAATAACGCTTTCATGCGAGGACCAGGAGCCCCACCCGTCTGACCACGTGTCAATGCACTGGAGGTTCAGGATAAACGGCGGCGAATGGTCAGAATGGCAGTGGAATGACGGCTCCGTGACGGAGATAAGCTTTGACGAGGATTCAAGGCACGAGCTGGAGTTCTTCTGCACTGACGTGCTCGGGAACGAGGAGGAGCACCAGACTGAGGTGGACATTGTTGACTCACAGCCTCCTGTGATAGAAAAGACCATAGTCGGGCCCTCATTCGGGGAATGCCCGCCTGACCCTGAGAGCGAGGAGAGCTGCATAATAGACGGCGTTACAACGATACATGTTGAGGCCGCAGACCCGGAGCCGCACCCTGTTGGCGGGGTGACATGCGACTGGTCATATGTCGTCCTTGAGACGCAGGCCAGCGGCGGGGAGGAGGGAGTTGAGCCTCCGTTTGACATATCATTCCCTGAAGAGTCAACCCACGTGCTTTCAATAGCCTGCAGGGACGAGCTTGGCAACACCGCAGCAGACCGTGAGGTGTTCGTGGTTGACAAGACGCCTCCCGTTACAAGGAAGCGCTTTGAGGGCCCGCAGTTCCCGCTAGACAATGATGGCGAGAGCACATCCCACTGGATATCATCCCAGACCGATGTCATACTTGACGCATACGACCCGGAGCCGCACCCCTCTGGAGTGGCGGCAACATACTGGAGGAACACAATAGTGGACAATGAGAACTGCCAGAGCGTGGAGATTTGCCAGCAGGCTGAAGGCGAGGGAGAATTCCAGCTTTACACAGGGCCATTCAGGAAGAATGAAGAGTCATGCCACCTGATCGAATATTACTCTGTTGACAACGTGAACAAGACCGAGAGGGTGAACAAGCAGTGCGTCTTCGTTGACAACACGCCGCCTGAGCCTGACAAGACAGTAGGCGAGCCCAGCGACATCTGGACTCCGGGAGAGAACGGAGACCCTGCCAGCATTTACTATCCAAATGAAACAGCCAACTGCTGGACAAACCTTGACGGAAGCATAGAATGCTGGGAAGTGACAACACTTACTCCAATAACGCTTGACTGCTCTGATCCGGAACCGCACCCTGTGGACAACGAGAATGTCTGCTTCAAGGTTGACTTTGACGGCAAGGACAAAACCGAGGACTACTGCAACAGGGATGGCATCAATGGCGAGATAGCCGAGGACGGCTCATGCTGCGTATTGGGCGAGAGGGCCCCGATAGAGCTCTTCTTCGGCGAGGAATCAGAGCACAACCTGCAGTTCTACTGCGTTGATGCATTAGGCAACCAGGGTCCTGTTGACGAGGAGAAGTTCAAGGTTGAAGGGACCGCATTCAGGATATGGCTTAACAAGAAGTGGAACCTTATATCCGTCCCGTTCGTGCTGCAGGACGACTCGCCTGAGAAGGTCTTTGAGGATGTAATGGATGATGTAGTGGCTATATGGACATATGACGCAGTGGTAGGTCAATGGTATGTATTCACCCCCGATGGTGTGGACAATGACGACCTTGGCTCAATAGTGCCTGGAATGGGATACTGGGTGCTTGCAAAGGATGATGCTGAGTTGGTATTGGGAGGAAGCCTGTTCAGCCCTGCAGTCACGCCGCCGAGCAAAGAGATTGCACCTGGCTGGAACCTCATAGGATATTACGGCAATGAGGGTGAGGAAGGGCCGCTGTTGGTATACCACGGACCTGATGGCAATGGCAAGCAGGCCAGATGCGCATTAGGATCGCTTGTTGATACAACATTGGGGAAAGAGAAATGGAGTGCTCTAGTTACTTACTGGGAGCCATTTAATACAGATGGAAATCCAGAGACTTCAGTATGGAAAGGGTTTGGCACTAGGGACAATATGGATCCGGGAGCTGGTTACTGGCTTGAAATAGCGGGGCCTGAATTATACACGTTCTCTACAACCTGCGGCCTTTAACTTTAATCTATAGCAGAAACAGTTTAGGGTGCTACTATGGAAAAGAATAACCGCATTAAAATAACCGCTCTTCTTCTTGCCACGGCCTTCTTTGCCGCCGCTCTGCTCCTGAACATGGCCAACACCGCAGAGGGGAAGGGGGTATTATCTGCCATCAGCCAGCGGCTTGCAGAGACAGGCACACAGCCTGGCCAGGATGAAGGCCAGGCAGCTGCTGTTGCTCCTGGTGGCTTGCAGAAACCTTCTATAGTGCAGCAGGAAGCCCTGCCTGAAGCGCGCAAGCGCAGTGGCGGGGGAGGGGGCTCTTCGCAGCCTGTCGCTTCCCAGCCATCCGCCAGCGGATCAGAAGACCAGGAAGACGGCCAGTGCGCCATTCATATAGGTGATTTCTGCTCGCAGACGCAGGGCGGCTGGGGAAACACGTGCCATGGGGATAACCCAGGCTGCCTAAGGGACAATAACTGGGATATTGTAATCAATGGGAGCCTTATAGTGGGCATAGGCAACCACATCACATTCACAGGCCCGCAGGCTGTGGAGGATTTCCTTCCCGCAGGCAGCACGCCGGCTCCGCTTGCTGCAAACTATACTGACCCTTCAGACACTGAGGCAGGCGTGCTTGCAGGCCAGATGACAGCCCTCAAGCTTAACGTTCTGTTCTCTGACGCAGGCATAGGCCTGCAAGAGCCTCCTGGCTCCAACGTGTCAATAGGCGAGCTTGTGATAGCATCAGGGGAGTTCCAGGGCATGACGGTCTACGGGTTCCTGGAGGTGGCAGAGAAGGTCCTAGGGGGTGACACTTCATTGCTTTCAAACTTCAGCGCCTCCGTTAGCGACGTGAATGATGCAGCGACGAGCATAAACGAGAACTTTGATGATTGCTCTGGGAACAACGGCTTCCTTGAGCTGGTGTGCCCGCAGCCATTCTGCGGCGACGGCGAAGTCAACCAGGAAGCTGAACAGTGCGATGACGGGAATACAGCTAACAATGACGGGTGCTCAACCCTATGCCTACTTGAATTCTGCGGCGACAACATAACCCAAAGCAGCGAGCAATGTGATGACGGGAACCAAGGCAATAACGATGGGTGCTCTTCCGTGTGCTTGATAGAGTCCTGTGGTGATAACGTAACCCAGTCAAATGAACAATGCGACGATGGCAATAACATCAGCAATGACGGCTGCTCATTTTCCTGCCGGCTGGAGCTATGCGGCGATGGTGTAATCCAGACTGGCGAACAGTGCGATGACAATAACACGCTGAACGATGATGGGTGCAGTTCATTATGCCAGTTGGAATTCTGCGGGGATAATGTCACGCAATCCAGTGAACAATGCGACGATGGCAATGCTGTCAATAACGACGGTTGTTCTTCCATTTGCATCATTGAATTCTGCGGGGACAATGCGACACAGGCAGGGGAGCAGTGCGATGACGGGAATAACGCCAGCTTTGACGGGTGTTCGTCCGCGTGTCAGCTTGAGCTATGTGGTGATGGCATACCGCAACCAGGTGAACAATGTGACGACAACAATACCATAGACAATGACGGGTGCAGCTCATCATGCCTTTTGGAGTTATGCGGGGACGGGATATTGCAGGCTGGCGAACAGTGTGACGATGGGAACACGGTGAACAGTGACGGATGTAGTTTATTGTGCACTTTTGAGTTCTGTGGGGATGGGGTAACGCAATTAGGTGAGCAGTGCGACGACGGCAATAACGCAAGCGGTGATGGGTGTTCTGCTACTTGCGAGCTTGAATTTTGTGGGGATGGGGTTATCCAGAGCGGTGAACTCTGTGACGACGGGAACACGGTAAGCGACGACGGGTGCAGTGCCACGTGCCAGATTGAATTTTGCGGCGATAACGTAACTCAGAACGGTGAACAGTGCGATGACGGGAATGGTGAAGACGGGGACGGATGCTCGGCGATATGTGAGCTCGAATTCTGCGGCGACGGGATAAAGCAGATGCCGAACAACAAGGGGACTGGAGGCCCTTTGAATGATGGGAACGAGGAATGTGACGGCTCAGATGGTGTTGGCGAGCACCAGGAATGCAGCGCAGACTGCACGCTGGCCAACCTGACCTTCTGTGGGGACGGCATAAAGCAGTCGCCGAACGAAGAGGGAAATGGTGGCCCGCTTAATGATGGTTTTGAAGATTGCGACGGCTTGGATGGTGTCGGTGAGCACCAGACGTGCACGCAAGAATGCACCCTAATGGAGTTGCCTTTCTGCGGCAATGGCGAGCTGGACGAAGGCGAGCAATGCGATGATGGGAATACCAACGACAACGACGGCTGCAATGCAGCATGCGAGTTGGAGTTCTGCGGTGATGGAGTCTTACAGGCAAATGAAGAGTGCGATGACGGAAATGACGTCAATGGAGATGGCTGCTCTGCAACATGCAACACTGAATTCTGCGGGGACGGTGTGATCCTAGAGCCCGAGGAATGTGATGACGGGAACACCAACAACAATGATGGATGTAATTATGTATGCGAGTTGGAGTTCTGCGGTGACAATACCATCCAGACTGGTGAGCAGTGCGATGATGGCA
>JACQIG010000018.1 GCA_016198605.1 Candidatus Aenigmatarchaeota archaeon
AGGACCACCGTGGAATTCGCGCCTGAATATTCCAGGGACATGCTGATTGTCAATGACGAGGAGATCAGGAAGGACGAGAAGGACGTGATGGGCCACATGGAGAGGATAAGGAAGATGGCGGACATAGGGGAGCACGCAAAGATAGTTTCCGAGACCAACTTCCCCGTGGCCGCGGGCCTTGCCTCTTCGGCATCGGGCCTCGCATCCCTCACCCTCGCAGCAACGAAAGCAGCGGGGCTAAACCTGGAGGAGAAAGAGCTGTCCATACTGACAAGGATGGGCTCCGGCTCCGCCTGCAGGTCTGTATTTGGGGGCTTCGTTGAATGGAAGAGGGGCGAGGCGGAGGACGGGAGCGACAGTTACGCTGAAACCATTGTGGATAAAAGCCACTGGCCCGAGTTCAGGATGATAGCCACCATACTGTCCGAGAAGAAGAAGGCCGTTGGCAGCCGCGTGGGTATGGCCCAGACTGTCAGGACATCCCCTTACTACAATGGCTGGCTGGACACGGTCAATGATGACCTGGAGAGGGTAAGGAACGGGATAAAGGAAAAGAACTTTGAATCGGTAGGCGCGACGGCAGAGCAAAACTGCCTCAAGATGCATGCCACCATGATGACCACGAAGCCGGCGATAATATACTGGATCCCCGCAACAGTGGAGGTAATGCACTGGGTCGCGGGCGTGAGGGAATCAGGGACACCGTGCTACTTCACCATGGACGCGGGCCCGCAGGTGAAGGTGCTCTGCCTGGAGAAGGACCTGAAATCGCTGGCAAAGGAGCTTGACGGCCTGGATTCCGTGATGAAGACAATAACATGCAGCCCGGGGGATGGCGCATCCCTGGCCGGCAGCCACCTTTTCTGATTGTTATGGACCTGAAATATTTCCTGATAGACCTTGACGGCGTATTGTACAACGGCGGCGTGGCGGTGGAGGGCGCAGCACACGCTTTGCAGGCGCTCAGGGAGAACGGGTGCAAGTTCCAGCTTGTGAGCAACACCTCAGGGAAAACCACTGATGCGATAAAGGAGAAGCTCAATTCCATGGGCTTTGAGGTCTATGAGAGGGACATATTCCTCGCAGCAGAGGCAATGGTAAGGTTCATAAAGCACAAGAAGTCCAAGGCAAAGTGCTACCTTATCGGGACCCTTGCGCTTGAGGAGGCCATGAAGGATGCCGGGCTGAATGTCACGAGGAAGGAGGAGCCCGTGGATTTCGTGGTGGTGGCACATGACAATGAGACAACATACAATAAGATGGACATTGCACTTAGGCTGCTTTTGAAAGGGGCAGGGTTTGTAGGTGTCCATGACCTGAGGTTTTACCCCAATGAGACAGGCGTTCACATAACTTCCGGCGCATTCATCAAGGCGCTGGAATATTCAAGCGGCAAGCCTGCCTGCATTATAGGCAAGCCCAACCCCGATTTCTTCAAGGACGCCATGAGGAAGATGAAAGCCAAGAGAGAGCAGACCGCAATGGTGGGGGACGACATCTTCGCGGACATAAAAGGCGCGCAGGAGTGCGGCCTCAAGGCAATCTTCGTGGAGTCCGGCTCCTACAGCAGGGATGACCTTGCACGGAACAACATCAAGCCTGACGCGATACTCAAATCTATTAAAGACCTCCCGGCAATATTGGGTTGATGGCCGAACTCTTGGACGTAGTGGATGAGGATGACAAGGTTATAGGTAAAGCTACATATTCTGAGTGCAAATCCGATCCAAGAAAAATAGTAAGGGTAGTCCATGTCTTCATCTTCAACAGGAAAGGTGACATGCTCCTACAGAAGAGGACTAGGAACGTAGGCTCGTATCCTGAGCTTTGGACGTCGGCAGTATCAGGTCACGTAAGGGCAGGAGAAGGTTACACAAAGGCCGCCCTAAGGGAACTAAGGGAGGAACTTGGGATAAGAACGGCATTGAAATTCATGGGGAAGCTAAATAAAAGAATCAGGAATGACAACCAGAATATGGCCTTGTTTGCGGGCTTCCACGACGGCCCGTTCAGGCCAAACAGGCATGAGATCCAGAAGGTGGCTTTCTTCCCCAGGGACGCTGTAGCGAGGAAAATCAGGTCAGACAAGGCAATGTTCACGCCAGGTTTTCTAATTGCATTCAAGGCATTCTTTAGCAAGTGATGAACTATGGAGCTCCACAGGACAGTCTCAGCCGTGATAAGAAGGGGCAACAAGTTCCTCCTTGTCAGGAGGCGCAGCAGGCCGGAGAAGGGATTCTGGGCTGTACCCGGAGGCCATGTGGAGCAGGGCGAGAGACTTCCTGATGCCATGAGGAGGGAGCTGGAAGAGGAGGTTGGAGGAGGCGAGATAATAAGGGGCCCTGTATTAGCTTTCACCCATGATGTCGGCGTGGGCAAGCGCCACAGGGCACATGTGTTCCTCGCCGGGCCGCCTGCAAGGCCCAGGGCCGGGAGCGACGCGGAAAAGATAGGGTGGTTCACGCTGGAAGAGATGAGGGAGATGGATCTGACTAATTATACATTGCAAATCCTGAACAGGTTATACAAAAACAAAATCTAATTCTTTCTGAAGCCGCCCAGCAGGTGCACCCCCAGCAGCATAAGCAGTATGCTGGCAAGGTACACGAGCGGGCTGTTGGCTTCCAGGGCCAGCGCAGCGCCCAGTGGCAGGAAGAATGACGCGAGGGATATGCATGCGGGGCATGCTGATATTATGAAGCCCATAAATGTGGCGACCCCTCCGGCTGAGGCGCTCCTCTTTATGGGGCATGATTTGACTTCCCTGAGATTGTACACCTGCAGCGAGAGCATCAGCCCGAATGTTATTGAGAACAGCACATAGAGGGCAAAATTAAGCGGGGATATCAGCTTGAACCACAGGTCAATATTGTTCAGGCCGTTGGGTATTGACTGGACTATGGGAACGGCGGCCAGCATGGCAAGGGTGGAGATTGCCGAGATGGTTCCATACATTTTCTTCCTGAGAATTGTGCCCAGTTTCATATACACTATCATTTGCCATCGCAATACTTATAGAAATGACGTTTCAAGGATTAAGCGTTTTGCCAGCTCTCAGGCTGCCAGGGCCTGGTCTATTGCCGCCTGGAAGGTCGCGTAAGGCTGCGCGCCTACTATTGCCCTGCCGTTGACAAAAACCGTTGGCGTGCCTGTCACTCCTGCCGAAGCGCCGTCCTGGAAGTCCTTTGAGACCTCGGCATCATACTTCTTGGAATCATAGCAGGAATTGAACTGCTCCATGTCCAGGCCAAGCTCTGAGGCAGCCTGCTTGTAGTAGGCATCCGACAATGATCCCTGGTTCTCAAACAGCTTGTTGTGGTATTCCCAGAACTTGCCCTGCTCATCAGCGCACTCGGCCGCGTTGGCTGCCGGCCTTGCGTTCGGGTGTATTGACTCAAGGGGGAAGTCCCTGTAGACGAACCTTATCTTCCCCGTGTCAACATAGTTCTGCTTTATCTGTGGCAGCGTCTGCGTGTAGAACCTCCCGCAGAACGGGCACTGGAAGTCCGAGAACTCTATAACTGTCACCTTCGCGTCAGCTGGCCCCACTGCCGGGTCATCATCAGCTGACACCGCTATCGCGCCTACATTCCCGTCGTTGTTGCTTGGCGGGTTGTTCTGCGCGGGAGCCTGGGGCTGCTGCTGCGCTGGCGCCGCTGTCCCGCCGGCCCTTGCAATTACCTGTGCA
>JACQIG010000019.1 GCA_016198605.1 Candidatus Aenigmatarchaeota archaeon
GCATGCTACTCATGGAAAAATATGAGGGAAGGGTTCCGGATACAATGGAAGAATTACTAACTTTGCCAAATGTCGGCAGGAAGACCGCAAATATTGTGATTACCCTTGCCTACAACAAGCATGGCATAGCGGTGGATACGCATGTAAATCGCATTTCTAACAGACTAGGATTGGTTAGAACAAAAACACCTGAACAGACTGAATTTGCTTTAAGAAAAATTCTGCCTAAAAAATACTGGATAGAATACAATGACCTGCTTGTCACATGGGGACAGAATGTCTGCACCCCGATATCCCCATGGTGCTCCAAATGCGCCATCAGGGAGTATTGCGGCAGGGTTGGGGCAGGGAAATCAAGATGATTATTTCAATATCTTCAGCCTCTTCCCCACGCCCTTGAACGCGTCCAGCGAGGCGTCCAGGTCTTCCTTGGTGTGCTGCGCCGTCACGATAGTCCTCACGCGGGCCTTGTCTTTTGCCACAAGGGGATAAACAATGGGCTTGACAAAGATGCCCGCCTTGAAGAGCCCGGCGCTAAGCCTCTGCGCCAGGCCGCTCTCGCCCACGATGACGGGGGTGATGGGCGTCTGGCTGTGGCCGGTGTTGAAGCCCAGCTCCATCAGTGACTTCTTGAAGTATATTGTGTTCTTCCAGAGCTGCCTCAGGTGCTGGGGCTCGCCCTGCACCATCCTTATCGCTTCCATGCAGGCCGCTGCAACGGCGGGCGGGTGGGCTGTGGTGAATATGAAAGAGCGGGCCCTGTTAGTCAGGTAGTCCTTCAGGTATGAAGTGCCGGCTATGTACCCTCCCAGGCAGCCGAAGGCCTTGGAGAGAGTCCCCATGTCTATGTCAACCTCGCCGTCCACGCCGTAATGGTTGGCGGTCCCGCGGCCGTCCCTGCCCATCACGCCGTCCCCATGGGCGTCATCAACCATAAGTATCGCGTCATGCCTCTTGCACAATTCGGCAATCTCGTCCAGCGGCGCAGTGTCGCCGTCCATCGAGAAGACGCCATCGGTGACAACCAGCCTCCTCCTGGCCTTCTTTGACTCCCTGAGCACCTTCTCAAGGCCGTCCATGTCCTTGTGCGGGTAAATCTTCCTATCGGCCTTGGTGAGCCTTACCCCGTCTATTATGCTGCCGTGGTTAAGCTCGTCTGATATTATCACGTCCCCCGAGTCCATCAGGCACTGTATGGTCCCGCGGTTGGCGGCTATGCCAGCGGTGAAAACCAGGGCGGCTTCGGTGCGCTTGTACTTTGCCAGCAGGTCCTCCAGGTCCACGTGTATCCTCATTGTCCCCGCTATCTGGCGCACGGCGCCTGTCCCGAAGCCCCACTTGTTTATGGCCGCTATCGCGGCCTTCCTGAGGCGCGGGTGGTTGGCGAAGCCGAGGTAGTTGTTGGTGGAAAGCGTGATGACGTCCTTGCCGTTTATCCTCACGCGCGCCCTCTGTTCGGTCTCAAGGACGGGCAGCGTGTTGAAGAGGTTCTGCTTTTTGAGGCTGTCTATCTCTGCTTTCAGGAACGCAAGCCTGTTATTTCCAGCCTTTGCCATAAGAACGGTATCTAATTGGAAACAGGGTTTTTAAATTGATGGGCTTGTCTTCGGCCATCAACGTGGATGGGTATTTATTCCGCATTGCCAATACTTCATGTTCGCATGAAAGCAATAAGGAAGGTAAAGCCGGGGGCAGGATTTGAAATGGTTGATGTAGGAGTGCCAAAACCAGAGGAGGGCGAGGTGCTGGTCAAGGTTAAGGCCACATCAATGTGCGGGACTGACATACACATATACAACTGGGAGGCTCCCTGGTCGGAAGGCAGGCTGGTTCCCCCGAAGACACTGGGGCATGAGGTGTGCGGCGAGGTTGTTGAGCTTGGGAAAGGCGTCAAGGGCCTTGCCGCGGGCGACAATGTCTCAGCTGAATCGCACATATACTGCGGCAAATGCGACCTATGCAGGGCAGGCCATGGCCACATATGCAGACGCCTGCAGTTTTTCAGCGTGGACACGGACGGCTTCTGGGCCGAGTATGCCATAATGCCGGAGCAGAACGCGTGGAAGAACCCGGAAGGGATGGAGCCGGAGATAGCCACTCTGCAGGAATCCATGGGCAATTCCGTCTACACGGTGTCGGAGAGCAATGTAAGAGGGAAGGATGTGGCAATTTTTGGGCTGGGTTCCACGGGGCTTTTCGCCACGGGGATAGCCAAGGCCATGGGCGCAAGGAAGGTCATCGTGGTTGGCGGGACTAAGATGCACCTGGACATCGCGAAGAAGATGAAGGCCGACGTGCTGGTGAACAGGCATGACAGGGACCCCCTGAAAGAAATAATGGAGGAGACGGAAGGGCGCGGCCCGGATGTTGTATTGGAGATGTCAGGCTCCGAGCAGGCGCTGCAGCAGGCCGTGCAGGCGGTCAAGCCCACCGGGATGGTGTCTGCCCTCGGCCTCCCGACAAAACAGGTCACTTTGGATGTCTCAAAAAACATCATCCTCAAGGACGTCACCTTCCGCGGCATTTACGGGAGGAGGATATGGGACACGTGGAAGATTACTTCTGAGCTGTTAAGGGACAAAAAAGTTGACATCAGGCCCGTCATCACCCACCGGCTCAGGCTGGAGGACTTTGAGAAGGGCGTGCAGGCGATGAAGTCGGGGGAGTCTGGCAAAGTTGTGATGTTCCCTTGAGTATTTTATCTGCACTTCAGGTGGAGGGGCTAAACGGATTAATTCTATACATCGCTACCCAACATAACCATAATCATCTTGCGCTGCCGTGTCCTCAAGGTGCTGGGTGTCCATGCCGTGGCTCTTAAGCTGCCCTATTATCATCTTCATGAGCGCGTCCACTATTGCCCCGATGGTCTTCTTCTCCAGCGCGTTCAGGAACTTCTCGTATTCTGTCTCGCTGGATCTGGTGAGCTCCTGGTAGAAGTCGCGGAAATCCACGGCATGCTTCTTGGTGAACTCCGCAAGCTCCCTGTATTCGCCCAGGGATTTGATGAAGTTCACCATGTTGTCTATTATCTTCTCCCTGTCGCGGGGGTCTACCGTGCCGTCCAGGATGGGCTTGAATATCCTGGTCGCCTGCGAAGGGTCATACTGCAGGCTTGCGACCTTCGCCTGCAGCTTCATGTTAAGCTCATGCTGCCTGAGGAATATCGGGTAATACCTCTCAAGGCCTTTTCCGCTGGCTTTGCCTTTTGGCATGTGAGTAATTGGGGACGGATGCTTAAATCATTTCGTTGATTGCCGGCTTTGCACCTTAAGTCCCTTCTGCACTTAAAGTCTGAGGGTTGCACCTAAA
>JACQIG010000020.1 GCA_016198605.1 Candidatus Aenigmatarchaeota archaeon
GCTTGGCATTCAGCCAGCCGACAATGCTCCTGAATTCCGGGGCCAGGCGCTGGTGGAACATAGGAATAGATTGTTTATGAAGGTATATAAAAAGCGGCTTTGCCTGACACGGGTATCCTGTCACCCCATAGGGTGTTCCGCGAAAAATTCCCAGATTTGCTCAAAGGAGATGTCATGTGATACAGGGCCTATTATGGACGCAGGTAGATACTGGTTTCCTGCCGGCCATACGTGGCCCATCCCTTCAACTGCGCAAAATGCAACTTCAGCGCCCTCCTTGCATTGGCTGTACGTCATGCAGGTCGCATCCCCTTTCTGGTATGTGACAGACGATTCGGGCAGGCAGTTGTCTATGCTTAGCCATACATTCACCATTTCCTGGGCAGATTGGAATGAGTCCTTCTCAGTACCCAGGCAACCTCCGCTTCCCCCATTAAAAGGAGCGCAAGGGTCGGCTGTACCGTGAATGTGCATAACAGGGACAGGTCTTGACGGGCTGCAGTCCATTGGCACCGCTGGCGAGGCTACTGGCGCGACTGCGGCAATTTTATCCGATAACTCGCAGGCCAAGCGGTAAGACATCATTCCTCCCTGGGAGATGCCTGTTGCATAAATCCTGTTTCCGTCAGCATTGAACCTGCTTTTTGCATCGCCAATCATTTTTGAGAGAAAACCAATGTCATCAATGTCACGCTCTGAGGCATAGTTAGAATGGGTTTGAATAGTCCCGTTTATTAGAGATGGTCCAAGGTTCCAGACAAGCAGCCTGTCCCCCAAAGCGCCTGTTCCGGCGGGGCTTAATAGTATAAAGCCGTATTTGTCCGAGTAGTCATACAAGCCGTCATTTTTGGAGCCCGCACTGCTGCCTCCGCCACCATGAATGTAAATTACAACTGCGGTCTTGGTGCTCCTGTCATAGCTTGGTGGCACATGAGCCTTATAAGTTCGCGTCAAACCATCATGCACCAAAGAAAAATCGTAATCCCCGGGGCCAAGGGCAAAGCCGTTCACAGTCCCATTCCCTGTCACGTTCAATGGCGGTTCCACGCGCCTGGCACATCCAGAAACCGCCAGCGCAGCCAATAACAAAACCGCAAGAAACGCAAGATCTTTTGGCCGCCTAGCTGCTGCCATGGTATATTACATTAACCCCGTCAAATATAAATATCCATTACACATCAAGGAACTTGGAAAGCTTCCCCTTCAGCAACCTAATGCTTATAAGGAATGCGCCTAATAGGCTTTCATGAAGCTGCTTATTCCCCTCGTCTTAGTGGCTGCAGTGGTTTTAATAAGCGGCTGCACCTCGGGGACTGCCAATGACAATAGTAACACCACGCCTGGGGTCAAGGAGTTCCAGGTGACAATAGGGCACACGGCCTACAGCCCCTCCTCATTCACCGTAACCAGGGGCGACACCGTGAGGTTCATGGCTGTTGCCGCTCCCGGAACTGAAAGCCACAACCATGGGATAACAATAGACGAATACAACATAAACCAGGCGGTGACAAGCTCCGCGACGCCGACAAAGATAGAGTTCGTGGCGGACAAGGCCGGCACATTCCAGATATACTGCAAGACCTGCCGGGACGGCCCCTTTGGGACAGGGCACCCTGACATAAGGGCGACGCTGGTTGTGCAGTAGGACATTTATCCTGAGAACCTGTCCAATCCATACCTGAAATACGCGTCTATGGCGGGATGCAGCCACTTTGGGAACGCGTTTTTGTCCTGCAGCGGAACCCACATGTGGTCATGGTGCTCATGGGAAAGCCTTACCTCCGCGGACAATGGCCTGCAGAGGAAGATTATCATCGTTATCTTCTGGCCGTCGTCCCTTGTGAAGTGCTGCACATGGAACGGGAGGAGTATGTCAATGCCGATGCCCGTCTCCTCATGCATCTCCCTCTTGAGCCCCTCAAAGGGGTTCTCACCCATGCCAAGCCTCCCTCCGGGTATGTCCCAGTCATCGGGCTTGTGGACGTCATCCTCCCTCCTTTTTACCAGGAGGACCTTCCCGCCATCCACCGTGAACGCTTTCACCGCTACCCTGAAGTTTTCCATAGCAGATCTTTTGCCGTTTAAGTTTATAATTTTACCCCTACAAATCCAAAGAAAATGAGAATTCCTGCAGAATATGGAGGTAAAGCCTAGAACGCTTCCTCGATCTTCCCCAGGTCCCTCTCAAGCCTGGCTATGTCCGCCTTTATCGCGGCCAGGTGGGCAAGTATCCTCTGCTTGTCCTTGTCGAAGCCTTCCATGTCCTCATAGACGCGGATGCCTTCCTTGAACTCGTTGAGGCTCATGGTGACGTATGGTATCTTGTTCATCTCCTTCGCCACCTTGGAGCAGACCTTCTCAAGCCACTTGTTCATGGCTATCTTGACGTCCTTCTTGATTATCTTCTCCCTGTCAAGGTTCTTCCTCATGACCCTTACCACGGCGGCCACGGGGAAGGCGAGCCTCTCCTTCTGCTCCAGCTCCGCATCCTCCTTCTCCTCCTCGGCTACAGGCTGTTCAACAGCATCCTGCAATTCCTGTGACATGCAACACCTCTTTTGTTAAGGCATCAGAATGATGCTCCATTATATTAGTTTTGGAAGACTTAAATACTATACTGCTTCAGCACCTTACGGAAGCCTGCGCAGAGCCGATGGAAGCGCTCCCAAAACTGTAGTCGCAGGTGCCCGTGCAGGAGGCGTCCTTGAACGTGGCTGTCCCGCCCCTTGGGAGGGTTGCTGCGCTGAAGTAGGGCTGGAAGCCGCTGCCGCCAGTGGACACGGTTATGTCGCCGCAGCCCGCGCTGCTGCCAGCGACCTGGCATTGCCAGTTGTCACCGGAGCGCGCGGCAGGGCTCCTGATGCTGCGGGAGATGCGTATCTCGTCTATTGTCCCCTTGAACGGCAAGTTTTGTGTGGAGAACACCCCTATATACACGCTTGCAGTTGCTGCGAGCGTCCCTGTAGTGGTGTCAATGTTGTCGGTGGGGGTAACATCAACGCCATTGATATATAAATAAACCTTCTTTGCAGCGCCATCCCTTACGGCCATCACATGCGTAAGGACATTCTCAGGGACAGGGGCTGTTGAGGAAAACGTCTTGAGTGCGGCAGAGTCTCTCAAGGCAAGCCTTAATAAGTCTGTCGTCCCTAGTATCAGCAACCTGTAGCCTGGGGCAGCTCCGTCCTGCTTGTTAAGGATTACTTTTGCGGTGGCGCCTGTGTCCTGCGCATTTATCCATGCCTCTAATGTGAAGCTGTCGCTGACATCGAAATTCAGCTCCGGCGCATCCGCCACAAGGATATAGTCATTTGTCCCATCAGCCACAAGGTTGAAATCATACGCACCCCCTATCTTTCCCCCGGTGGGATTGAACACGGACTCATTGGCGGGGTTCCCGCCTCCGAGAAGCCCGTCATTGCCAGGCGTCGGGTCATCGGGAAAGCTCCCTGCCGTGTCAGCATGCCACAGGGCCACCGTGTCACTGTCAGGCAAGTAGGCCTGGGAGGTGGATGTGGTTATGTCCTGCGTGCCCGCCCCGTTAAGGATTACCACAGCGCCGGAGCCGCCGGAATCGCAGAAGGCGTCGGTGACCTGCAGGGTCTTCTGCGTGAGCGAGCCTGAATAGACATTGATATAAGTGTATGCGGCTCCTGCCAGGGCTATGGTAATCAGAAGGAGCACTATGACTGCTATTATGGGCGTTATTCCTTTCATTTATTATATATTCATCCAGTCTGCCTAAATTCTTTCTAGCAGGACACCGAAGCCCTCGCAGAGACCCCTATGCCGGGGAATATGCTGTATTGGCAGTTGCCTGTGCAGCCAAAATCCTGCATTATTGCGAACGCGGAAGGCTGTATTGAGCCCCTGTCAAAGCGGGGTGAAAATACGCCGCCTCCTGACAGCCTAGTGACAGTCAGGTCGCCGCATTTGTATTCGTTACCCGATCCCGCGCAGGCATTGGAATGCTCAAGAATCTCGCTGTCAGGCAGCACCCTGCTGTATACTGCCACCTCATCCAGATAGCCATTGAAATAGCTGTCCACCCTGCCAGCATCAAGCTGCGCATAATCCCTGTTGGGGCACTGGCCTGTCCAGGTGCCTACCGCGTCAAAGATTTTTGTGCCGTTTATGTAGGCTGTATACTTTGAGCCGTCAAAACTTACCGCAACATGCGTCCATTTGTTCCTGCCTATGACGCCATTCACCTGGAAGGAAAGCCATTGCACGCCATTGCCGAAACCCCCATACAGCCCGAAGTCCGGGTCGCCTGTATCCACTATCCACATGGAAGGCATCCTGTACCTGGAGTCCCCAGGCTCGTAGCCAAGGAAGCCGCGGTAACCAGGGTTGTTGGCTGCCGGGTTTATCCAGGCCTCCTCGGTGAATTTGCAGGCGCCGGAGAAATTAAGGGCTGGTGATGGTGGGATTCCAATATAGCTGCTGCTTCCATCAAAGGAGGCTGCCTTGCCTACCCTGCCATCCACGAACGCGCCGCCATTGAACTGGCCGGTGTTGCCGTAGCCGCCAAAATCCCTCACCGTGCTGCCCGTGTCGGTGTCAAGCGGGTAATACAATGAAAGCGAGGGGTCTATTGTCACGCCCTGCGGGATGTCTATGACGGCCTTCCCGGTGTTCTGGAGGAATATGTTTGCGGTCCCGGAGAAGCAGAAGGCCTGGGCCACATCCACGCTCCTGTACGTATACCTGCCAAGCGAAAGCGTCATGTAGGTGTAAGCGCTCCCGAACAGGGCTATCGCGATCATGAGCAGCAGCACTACCGACACCACCGGCGTCAGGCCCTTCATTGCCATGTTATTATTTACTCCCAGGCGGCTAATTAATGGTTTGGCTTGGCGCTTTGACAATAAATTCCCAGAGGACAATTCAGCGGAAACCTAACCAAACAGCAAGCATAAAAAGGCCTGGCCCCAATTAATTGCATGCCATCCGTAGCCGAACTGAACATCATCTCCATTGTCTTGTTCGTCATAATACTTGCCGTGGTAGTCTACAGGGACAGGAAGAAGTTTGAGAGGCAGGCCATTGTCCTTCTAAGGAAGACCAAGACGGGGAAGGCTTTCCTGACAAGCCTGGGGGCAAGCCACCCGAGGTTCTGGAAAGCTTTCGGCAATGCAGGCATAATTGCCGGGTTTGGCGGCTCGTTCTTCATGATTTACACGCTTGTGCAGGTGCTGATGGTAAACATTGGCAGGATACTCGCCGGCGCTGAGCCGGTGCAGGCCCTTGGGCTTGTGCTGCCTACCGCTTCCACTACCGGCAGCCTGACATCAGGCCTGTTCCTTGTCCCCTTCTGGTACTGGATAATCTCCATAGCCGTGCTGGTCGTCTTCCATGAGGGGATGCATGGCGTGCTGTGCGCGAGGGAGAAGGTGCCGATAAAATCGCTGGGGCTTGGCCTGCTGGCCGTGATACCTTTGGCTTTTGTGGAGCCTGACGAGAACAGGCTGAAGAAGAAAGGGACAGCCCAGCAGATGAGGGTGTTCGCCGTAGGGTCGTTCGCCAACTTCATAATAGCCGGCCTCTGCTTTATAGTGTTCGCATTCGCCTTCTCGGGGTTTTTCACTGCCGGCGGCGTCATAGTCAGCGGGGTGGTTGAGGGCACGCCTGCCTACCAGGCAAACCTCACCGGCGCAATATTCCAGATAGGCAGCCAGCAGGTAAATGACGTGGATGACTTGAGGTCCGCGCTCAATGGTATCAGCCCGGGCGATACGGTGGCAATCCGCACTAAGGTGCTGGAGGATGACACGTATGTGGAGAAAAGCTACACGCTCACGGCAATACAGGACCCAAACGCCAACGTGACAAAAAGCTTCATAGGGATAACATTCAGCCCGGAGCCTGCCCAGTCAACGTTCGCGGAAATCAAGGCGGAATTCTCTCAGTATTCCGGCCTGATAATATTCTTCAACGGGCTGTTCCTTTTCATGTTCATCATCAACCTTGGCGTGGGCCTTGTCAACATGCTGCCGCTGGGGCCCCTGGATGGCGGGAGGATGTGGGACGTGGCGCTTAAGAGGGTGAGCCCGGGGGGCTACAAGAGAATAATGAACGGGCTGGGGTTCTTCGTCCTGGCAGTCATAGTGCTCACCCTGGTTTCGCAGTTCGTGCCGGTGGGACTGTAGTGCTGCCTATTGTAGAAACATTCTTCGGATGTAAAAACTTCACAGGAACCATGATGCCCTGTCAGCTACACCAGAACGATGCCCTTCCCGCTGATTATCTGCATCTCCACTATCTTCTGCTGGAAGCTTTCGCCCCTCATCTTGAGGATCTCTATTGTCTTGACCCTCTCGCCGCCTGTTGTCTCGCCTCCGGTGACCTTGACGCTCCTCATCAGGATTATGCCGTCCGCGAGGAAGCCTTCCACCCCGCTCCTTGTGAGGCTTAGGGATTCAGGGTCGTCTATCTCCGTTATCAGGAGTGACGTGGCGCCCAGCTCCTCAAAGAACCTGAAGAGCTGCTCAATGTAGATCCTGTAGCTGTCTTCCCTGCCAACGAAGGCCGCGGCCACTGCTGACATGGAGTCAAGAACTATGAAAGAGGGCCTGAAGTTGGGCGGGAAGAAGACAGGTTCCACATCTATCAGCAGCTCCTTCTTTGCCCTAGTGAGCAGAGCCTCCACTGACCTGGTTATGTCAAAGGGGTCAAAGCGCTTTATCATGAGAAGCCCCTTCTCCTCGTACGTTTCAGGGTCCCAGCCGAAGTCATGCATGTGCTGGCGGAGCCTCCACTCAGGCTCCTCAAAGGACATGTAAAGCCCCTTCTCGCCCTTCTTGACGTTGTTCACTAGCGTCTGCAGGCAGAGTATTGTCTTGCCTGTCCCGGGCCCGCCCGCAACCAGGACAGAGGAGCCCTTGGGTATTCCCTTGCTCAGCAGCTTGTCAAAGCCTGATATCCCTGTAAGGACGCGCTCAAAGGATTCGGGCCTCCTGATGGAATCAAGTTTCTGCCCAGGCCTGGCAGCCTTTAGCACCCTCTCGTTCTCGGCCTTGTCCTTCAGAAACTGCTTGCCGAAGGCATCTGAAACGCTCTTCGGTCTGGCCTTTATTTTCCGGCTCCTGATTGCCATGTTTATATTTAGCGCGGTTACTTATAAATTATCATAACCTTTTTCCAAAAAAGGTTAACGAAAAAGGGAGGCTATCTCGTTCGCTCGCGCTCACTCGATTACGCCTTCCATATAACCTTTTTACCAAAAAGGTTAACGAAAAAGGGAGGCTACATCGTTCGTCGCTGCTGCTCCTCACTCTGTTACGCCGTCCATATAACCTTTTTACCAAAAAGGTTAATGTCAAACCTTTGGTTTGACAGCTGTCAAGCGGAGCTTGACATTAATCAAAAAGGGAGGCTACTTCGCGAAACAGATTCCGACTTGAACCAATTGGCCAAAGTCGGCAGGCTTCCGCTCAGTTACGCCTTCCATAACCCTTTTCCAAAATCTCGTGCCGTCCAGTAAGGAAATTATTTGTCCTTAACGCCTGGAGGCACGATAGTCAGGTCAACGCTGCCCTCAAGCTTCACTGAAGTCTTGCCGACCTTGAACTGCACGCCGTTGAGGTTTATCCTTGCCTTTGCTGTCTTGCCCTCAAGGACCTGTATCAGCTTGACTATTATCTCCTCCTTCTCCTTAAGGAGCTCTTCAACAATCCCCATCAAACCACCTTATTATTTAGTTGGCGCGACAATATATAAATGATTCATGGCTGCCGGCCAATGAGGCATTCATATGGCCGGCCGCAAGTTTGGTGCGCCCATGCCGGAGAGGATTGTTGTCGGGAGGGACAGGGAGGACGCGCAGGCCTACGGCGAGAAGGGCACCGCATTCCTGGGCAAGCACATAGTGGGGAAGGGTGAGGAGGCGCACCTCACGACTGGCGTGCTCATTGACGTGGCAAGGCCGCACGTGGTGCTTGTGGTTGGCAAAAGGGGCTCCGGAAAGAGCTATGATGCGGGAATAATAGCGGAAGAGATGACTAGGCTGCCCCAGGAGGTGAGGCAGAACCTCTCGGTAATAATCATAGACACGATGGGCATATACTGGTCAATGAAGAAACCAAATGAGCGCGACAGGGAGCTGCTCAAGGAATGGGGCCTCAAGCCGCAGGGCATTGACATTGAATTCTTCATACCCAAGGGGCATGCCGGTGAGTATGACAAGGCGGGGATAGAATATGATGGCATGCTTGCGTTGCCATGCGGCGAGATAAAGCCCGAGGACTGGTGCATGGCCTTCGGCTTCTCCCAGGTTGACCCGCACGGTATAGCCATAGAGCGCGCGGTGAAGCATGCCAGGAAGCTGCATGGCGGCGCATTCGGGATTGAGGAGCTAACGAAATCCATAGGGGACGACAAGACGACAGAGAAGCAGGTGAAGGATGCGGTCTCAAACAGGTTCCTTGCGGCAATGGAATGGGGGCTTTTTGAGAAGAAGGGAACAACAATCTCGAGGCTCATGCAGCCGGGGAAGATAGCGGTGATAGACACGTCGCATTATGCAAGCGCCTCAGCAGGCTGGTCTGTGAGGAACCTGCTTGTCGGGCTTGTTTCCAGGATGGTCTACCAGGA
The DNA here is from genome assembly GCA_016198605.1 of Candidatus Aenigmatarchaeota archaeon. Classification (GTDB taxonomy): domain Archaea; phylum Aenigmatarchaeota; class Aenigmatarchaeia; order QMZP01; family QMZP01; genus JACQIG01. Next base: position 8,596 of record JACQIG010000020.1, read on the forward strand.
GCGCGTGCTGGCGAGGAAGGCGGAGGAGAATGAGGCAATGGCTGGGGAAGGCAAAGGGCAGGTCCCCATGGTCTGGATTATGATTGATGAGGCGCACCAGTTCCTGCCGGGGGACGCGTCAACGCCCGCCTCGGAGCCGCTGCTGACAATGGTAAGGCAGGGCAGGGAGCCTGGCATATCCCTGCTGCTCATAACCCAGAGGCCCGGCAAGCTCCATGAGGACGCGCTCGCGCAGGCTGACCTTGTCATATCGCACAGGCTCACCTCGCGGGCCGACATTGAGGCGCTGAGGTCAATCATGCAGACATACGTTCTGGAGGACATAGAGGAGCTGATAAACTCCCTCCCGAGGCAGAAAGGCACGGCGGTAATACTGGACGACAATTCAGAGAGGCTTTTTGCTATACAGGTCAGGCCAAGGCTCTCCTGGCATGCCGGGGGCAGCCCGAGCGCGATAAAGAAGAAGGGCATGTTTGAGGAGTGACATATAGTTGCCGGTTTCCATTAGAATTATAGATCATTATTATTTATTTGGAAAAATAACATCAGCCTATTCCCTATCTTCAGCAGGTTTACCAGGCTTCTGAATATTTTCCTGCTGCGCGGCTTTCTTTCCGGCCCCGCTTTTCCCTCCCTTCAGGACCGATATGGCCCTTTCGGAGTCCACCAGCATCTCCTTGAACTTCTCCGTCTTTATCTCGTATTCCCTCTTTGTAATCAGGCCCTTCTCAAACCTGTCAGACTGCGCCTTCTTTATCAGGTTGAGAAGCACCGCCTTCTCAAGCTCCAGCCTTGTGAGCTTCCTCTTCCTCCTGTAGGAGGACAGCTTCAGCCCTCCCACTACTATTATCGCCGCGGCAGCGGCTGAAGCCGCCAATATCTCGCGCAGGTTCCTGCCGACAAAGGCCACTAGGTTCTGCTGGGTGGAGCCCAATATCGTGCTGAGCCTGGAGTATTCAGCCTGCGCCTCGCTGGCTGCGCGGAAGCCGTCCTCTATCAATGCCTCGGCCTCATCATAGCGCTCATTGTAGAAGGCATCGGCAGCCTGGGAGTAAATCTCCTCCGGCCTTGTCGCGTTAAGGCTAAGGCCCTCCAGTTCCGCTATGCTTATGTTGAGCGCCTTCAGCGAATCCCCCACGGAAAAAGCCCTGCCGCTTATCTCCTCTATCCGCGCAGTGAGCTGTATCACCTGGTCGTAGTCCGCTATCTCTCCCTGGCCGAACGTGTCCTTGGCCTGGTTGAGCGTGTCCGTAACGAACACCGTCCCGAACCCGGCGTCCCTCATGGAGTTTATTGTCAGCTCGGCTTCCTCTATGGCATGCGCAGCCTGCTCCCTGGTGGCCACCTGGGCGGCAACGATCTGGACTGCAACGAGCATAACAGCCAACGCCAACAGCATCTTGGACTTCTCCATAACAATTACCTTCTCCTCTCCAGCTCTGACTTGGCCTCAACAAGGGCCAGCTGCTTCTCCACTTCCGCACGCCTCTCGTTCAGCGCGTTTATCTTCTGCGTGTACGTGTTCCAGTCGGTGGAGCCCTGCTCGAAATACTGCGCCTGCAGGTCCTTCATCAGTGCCACAAGCTTGCTGTATTCCTCCTTCAGGTCGGCCAGCTCGTCAAATGCATGGAGCAGGCTTATCCTCTTTGACCTCAGCTCAATGGACTTGTTCCTTATCTGCTCAAGCCTCGCCTGGTACCTTGACATGGCCTTGTAATACTCGCCAACAGATATCTTCTTGTCCTCAAAGCACGCCTTCTGGGCCTCCTTTACAAGGCTGTTCACGGACATCTCTTCCCTGGCAAGTGTCCTAAGCTGCCTTGTTATCAGCTTTTTCCTCATTGAAACATATGAAAGGTACGCCGCCAGCGAGCCTGAGATTATTGATATGCTTATTATTATCCAGTTCCTGATTAAAAATACACCTATGTTGATCTTGCCCTGCGTCTCCAGCAGGTAGACCAGTTCAGCGTTCCTTACCCTCTCGTGCGCTGTCGCGAAGTCGCTCCTTTCAAATGCAAGGCTTGCGAGCGTGAACAGCCTGCTTGACTGCGGCGTGTCTATCCCGTTCTCTGAAGATTCCGCCAGCCTGATGGAGACGCCCTCCAGCAGGGCCCTTGTGCTCCTTGCGGTTTCGCTTGCCTCCCTCATGCGCCTGGCCAGTTCAGCCACCCTTTCAAAATCACCTTGTGCAAGCGCATTCCTTATCTCCCTCAGGAGCTTGTCCACGCTGCCCGTGGGCAGGCCATCGCGGACCATGGAGGCTGCTATAGCCTGAGATTCAGAGAACAGCCTTTCCGCGCCCTCTGGTGTGACCGCCTGTATAGCAATGCGCACCAGGGCTGTTTCAGAAAGGCCGTTAACCACCTCTGTCGGGCCTCTGGGGGTTAGGATTGTCCCGTTGGCCGTTATGTTCAGGCCCCTCTCTCCCGTATCAAGGTAAGGCGGTATGGAGATGGTCAGGTTGAAAATGCCTGTCCTGTTGAATTCTATCAGGCTTATCAGGCCGGGCTCTATGAAGACAAATTGGGAAAGGAGGCCCGATGCCTTAAGGGACACGTTGTGCAGCGTTGAGTTGAGGAATATGTTCTTCACCGAGGCTGTGAATGTCGTGCTGGTTCCCCTTATGACTCCAACTTCTGCCTGGACACGCAGGCTTTCTGTCTCGCCTTCAATGGTGCGCGGCCTCAGGCCAGCCCCGCCTCCCCCGCCTCCGCCGCCC
>JACQIG010000023.1 GCA_016198605.1 Candidatus Aenigmatarchaeota archaeon
TGAAGCCTTGGGGGAGGAGGCAATGGGGCGCCTGAAGCCCGGTGACATAATCCAGATGCTAAGGGTAGGCTTCGCCAGGGTTGATTCTATTGGTAAGAATTCGGTTGCAATATATTTCGCGCACAAGTAAAGCTTATATATCTATATACTATATAGATTTATATATGCCACAACTGGCAACAAAGCAGAGAAAGGAAGAGCATGTTCTCCATTATCCCAGCCTAAGGACTGTCATGCTGATAGAGGAAACAATAAAGGAGCTGGGCGTTACAACAAAGACGAACTTGTTCAAGGCCTTGAAAAACAGGGTCATGTGGCAGACCATGGAAACCGTGATTGACTATCTCCATGCAAGGGGCATGGTGGCTTTTGACAAGGAGGGCAAGATAGTATGGGCCCATGACCCTGAACTTGTAAGAAGGTACCTCAAAAAGAGGCATCTTAATGTATGGAACGGCAGGTAAGCCAGCGGAACTTAATTCACCCGCCCAGGTAAAGCCTCTGGATGTCCTATTCAGCGTACGGGACAAATCTGCCATTTTGGATTGTTTTCAGGGTGATGGATTTTATCACATCCCCGTTTTCATCAAAATTCAATATGCCGCTTGCACTGTGGTAGTTTTTAACACCGTAAAGATAGTTTTTTATGCATCCAGCCTCGTCTCCGCACTCCCCCATGGCAAGAGCACCAATTAGGGCCCTCATATCCCCAGCCCGGCAAGCGACTCCTTTATCAGGTCGCCGAAGAGGGCGCTGGCAAAGACCGCCACCACCGCGTATATCATCACGCCGACGATGAGCATCTTCCCTATGTTGTAGTTCTGCTCTATCCTGTTCTCCCCCGAGCCTATCTTGGTCAGGAAGATTGCAAGGATGGCAAGCACCTCAAGGAGGTAGATGCCCACGATGAGCTGGAACAGGGAAGGAGTGATGGATGGCGCGCCTATTGCTATCGCGGCGAAGTTCACCCCTATGCTCTCCGTGAAGCCGAAGCCCTCAAGGAAGGTGCCCAGCCTGGAAAGCACGAGGATTATGACGTCAGCCATGGCCACTATCAGGCCTGTTATTATGGGCGTGAGGAAATACGCCTGGAATTTCATTGAGGAGACTGTCTCGGACAGTATGTCCCTTATGTATTCCTGCGTCTCCCTTATGTTCTGCAAATAGCGGGATATCCTGAGCATGCCCTCTGACGCATAGACAAGCCCCTTCCTTGCCGTGTCTATCACCGCGTAAAGTATGTTCCTCACCAGCTTGGAGGGGTAATACCTTATGGACCCGTATTGCGGGTGGAACACCGCCTGCTCGAAGGTCATGCCAAGGGTCGTTATGTTCCTCAGCGTCCTCCTGAAAAGCCCGGCTATCTTCAAATCCTTTATGTCATCCAGCGACTTCTCTATGGCTACCTCGGTGGGCGTCCCCCCGGAAATCCTGTTGCCAAGCGTGAACAGGGCAAGCTCAAACTCGCCCTCAATCTTCTGCACGTTCCTCTGTATCCCCAGCTTCTGCGCGCTGGACAGCAGGCAATACAGGCCGGCGGACACGCCTATCCCTATTATCACCAGCATGGACATCACCAGGGAGACCAGCGGCTCGGGGTCGTTTACCGCCACGTACGTGCCCTCCTCGTTCACCTGCGGGAAGAACACGTCCTGGTGCTGGGAGAAATACAGCAGCGGCGGTGTCACGAACATCGCAAGTATTATTATTGAAAAAGGCAGCACGGGGATATGCCTCTTGCCCACCACAAACGTGCCCTTCCTTGGCAGGTTGGGGTGCCTGGATATGTCCACCTCGGAGAAGGTGACAGGCCTCTTCCTCAGGGTGGTGGTGATGAACCACATGATCACTATCGGCAGGACGATGTCATACCCTATGATGAAATGCTCCGGCCTCACCAGGTCGGAGATGAAGACCGCGGCAAGCGGCGCCATTATAGTCCCCAGCACGGGCAGGACTATTCCCATCATGTGTATGACCATGACAGGCATCCTCAGGTCCTGCGAATAGTGCTTCATCCTGGTCTTGGTCCCCTCCAGCACAATTGTCAGCGCCTCGTCCAGTATCCTTTGCGCCTTGTCAGGGAGTTGCGTCTGCGAGTCCTTTATCAGCCTCAACGCCTCCGCGAACTCCTCGTTCTCCGGCTTCCACTTCACTATGTAGCCCTCTATCGCCTGGTCGGCGGAGTAGTATATCCCCAGCTCTATGTCCCATACCAGCCTCCTCATGTCCCATGCCAGCGGGCCTGATATGTTGGCCGCGGCGAACCTGAGGGCCCTCTCCAGGTTGGGCGACACCCTCATTGACACTACCATGTAGAGCACTGCCAGCACCACCTGGGAGCTTGCCTTGATCCTCAGCTCCTTGACTAGGTTTATGGGATACCTGCGGAGGTAATAGCCCACCATGAGGCCCAGTATTATCACGCCCAGCCCGCCGAACAGGAAGTTGGTCGTCCTCGTGAGCACGCCGTTGATGAACAGCGGGACAGAGAGTATCAAGAACAATATTATCGTGCAGATGAAAAGCGAGGAGACGCTCCCGGGGGTTATCCTCAGGCCGGTGAACTTTATCGCGCCTTCAAGCTCGCCCTTCTTGCTGGGGGTCACCTTTATGAGCTTATTCGCAAGCCTCGCCGCCCTCTCATAGGGAGTCAGCCTCCCCCCTTCCTTCTTCTTGTACAGCCTGTATTCCCTGGAGGTCAGTATGTCCTTCCTGTAAAAATAGTCCGTGCCTGCAGGCCTCCTCACCTTGCCCATGGTTAGATTTGGCTTCGGCTGGATAAAAAGCAGAGCTGTGGTTTTAAAAACAAATGCAATATACTATACCATGGAAATCCTCTTCATCTGCAGGGAGAACAGGGTAAGGAGCCAGATGGCGCAGGCCTTCTTCAACCGCCTGTCAGGCCATGCCTCAGCAGAGTCCGCCGGAACAGATGTGGGTGGCTATGAGGGCGAGCCGCTGAACGAATTCGTGGTGGCCTGCATGAACGACCTTGACGTTGACCTTTCAGAGGCGAGGACAAGGCAGCTCACCCCTGCCATGGCCGCCGTGGCTGGCAAAATAATCTCCTTCGCTCCCAAGGACAGGCTGCCCGGCTACCTGAAGGACTCCCGCAAGGTCATCTTCTGGGATGTGGAAGAGGCTGACGAGAACGTTTACATTGACCTGGCCAGGGTAAGGGATAGGATAAAGGGACTTGTTGAAGGGCTGATCAAGGCGACGGGGCATGGATAAGGAGGAGGCGATATAGCCATGAAAACGCTGCTGCTCTCATCAGGCGGGGATTTCGCAATAGACCACGGGCTTCCGCTTCTTGGCATACCAGAAGGCAAAATCAGGCTGGCTTACATCACGACAGCCTCAAAGGGCGAGAAAGACCAGGGCTATATAAGCTATTACACAAGGAAGATGGACGGCCTCGGCATTGACTATGAGGAGATAGACATTGAGGGGAAAAGAGTGCGCGACTTGAAAAGCTTTCTGGCGGAGAAAAATGTGATCTATGTTGAAGGGGGAAACACGTTCTACCTGATGAAAGCCGTGAGGGAAAGCGGTTTTGACGCGGTTGTGAAAGGTCTGGTAGGGAAGGGCATTCCTTACGTCGGCGTCAGCGCGGGCAGCTACATAGCGTGCCCCACGATAGAAATGGCCACATGGAAGCCCAACCCCGACAGGAACCGTTATGGCCTCACAGACCTGTCCGGGCTTAACCTTGCGCCATTCATGCTGTCAGTGCATTACAGGGATGAATATAAGGATATCCTGAAGGAAAACATATCAAAATGCAAATACCCTGTACGCATCCTGACAGACGAGCAGGCCATACTTATACGGGGGGGAAAGGCGGAGCTGGTTGGAAACAAGAAAGAAATAACCCTTTGAAATGTCAAGGCAAAAAGTCCTTCTCCCCTATCTTCTGCGGCAAGTAGCTTTCAGAAATGAATTTTATGCCCTTGGCCGACAAAGCCTCAAGCTCCAGCTTGTAGCCGACCTTCAGCATGTGGTTTATCTCCTGCTGCCATTCCTTCGGCTTGAACCAGACGTAGTTGAGCATCTCGTTGGCCCTCTTGACGTCCCCCTGGTTGAGCTTGATCGTGACGTTGCCGGGGATGCCGAACTTCTTCACGTCCTGCGTTGTCAGGCCGATGAACTTGGCCTCGGGCATGCCCAGCCTGTCTGAAAGGAAGGAAAGGTTTATGGAGCCCTGCTTTATCACCGAATATATGTAATACCCCCAGACGTCCCCGTCCGTGAGCACATAGATGGGCAGCTTCAGCTCGGTGTGGAGCCTGTTTATCAGGCGGCGGGCGCCACGGGCGGGCTGGCCCTTGCTCGTGAGTATCAGGCAGTTCTGCTTCCTCCAGAACTTGTCCTCGTTGAGCCTCTGCCAGACCGCGTCCTTCTCTATCACCAGCACGTAGTCCGCGCTGCACGACTTGAACTTAACGGTCTCAGGCTCAACGTTGCTCGGTATCGCCCATCCGGAGGAGCCCATCCTGGTTGCGTCAATGTCGTCGCCCACGTCGTTCACGACAATAGGCCCTGCGACATGGCCCTTCCTGTCCGCCTGCAGGTGCAGCTGCTCCCTCAGCGTGTTCAGCGCGGCCTCCAGGTCCTCCAATACGGGGTCGCTCTCGCTCTGCTCCTCCACCGTGTTCTCCTGCGTCCCCGGTATGGTGTGCTTCACCGCATAATACAGGTCCCTGATGGAGGTAGTCACGTTCTGCTCTATGATCTTCTTGCACTCGGCCGCCACCAGCAGCGTCTGCATGAACTTCCTCGTGTGCGCCACGTTCAGGTATGTCCTGTGGGATATCTTGTCCCCGAGCTGTATTATCTTGCTCTTGTCGTCAAAGTATATGTTTGAAAGCGTCCTCACCGGCAGGATAACATCTGGGTTTTTCAGCTCATCCAGCTGCTTCACTATGTCCTTGCCAAGCTTATTCAGGCTCTCCACCGGGTTCGCCTGGCCCCGTTTCATCTCCTTCATTTTCCTCCTCCTCTATTTCAGACCCCTTCTCGGTCACGATCTTCTTGATCTGGTCAATTATCTTCTTGGCAGACGTGCCTGTCAGCTCCTCCAGCGCCTTTGCAGTCTCAGGCGCGTACCTCTCAAATATCGCAAGCCTCTCTGCCTGCCTCTGCGCCCTCCTCATGCCCGACAAATACAGCGAAAGCTTCCTTGCGCATTCTTGTATCCCAAGCTTTATCTCCTTTATTATCACCGGGTAATTGGCTATGGCCTCCTTTGACTCCGAAGTGAAGGGCACCCACACTGACGCGAGGTGCAGGAACACCACCACAGGCCCCGTCGGGAACTTGTCAGACTCTATGCCATACCTTTTCCAGTCTATCTCTGTGGCACCCTTGGTTATGGCGCAGTCGCCCTGCTGGTAGAGCAGCGGCACCCTATTGGCAAACCTGAGCAGCCTTGGCTCGGTTATGCCCCCGCCGTAGGCTATCCCCACCTCCACCTGGAAGGGGAAGCCCCTGTAGACCTCAGGCGGCCTGCTTATTGAGGCGACCCACTCGGGGCTGAACTCCTTCTTGAGGCCGCTCTCTATGAGCTTTTCCCCCAATGGAGAAAGGCAGTCAGTAGGCGGCCTGATGAGCTTCATCTCCTTTACTACCTTCACTATCTCAACAACCTGCTGGTCGCTTATCTTCCTGGGGGATATCTTCGGGTCAATGCTGGCCTTCTTGCATATCTCGTTAGCAGTAAGCGTCCCTATCCTGGAGAATTCTGCGGTGAAGAACGTGGCCATAGTCCTCGCCTTCGTGTCATGCAGCATCCTTGACATTATGCCGACCTCCACGCCCATGAGGTGCGGCTGTATTTCCTTCGGCTCCTTGGGCAGGTGGTCAGCGCCCCTCTTGAACTCTGTCTTGCCAGAAGGCGAATCAAACGCTATGTTTGCATACGGGTTGGCCACCGCCACTTGCTTCAGGTACTCCAGCACGGACTGCTTGCCCTCCCTGTAAACCCCCTCCGCCACGAAAGTGAGCCTCACGCCGTGCCATTTCTCCGTGTCCTCCGCGCTGTCCTCGAGTATGACGGGCTGGTTGTGCTTGACGTCTATCTTCTGCTTGTACCTGTGCAGCTTCCCGTCCCCGGTGGACGTTACTATCTCCAGAGGCTCCCCCGTGGTGAGCTGTGCGTAAAGCGCGGCACCTGATACCCCTATACCCTGCTGGCCTCGCTGCTGCTTGAGCCTGTGGAATTTAGAACCATAAAGCAGCTTCCCGAAAATATTAGGTATCTGCTTCTTCACTATCCCGGGCCCGTTGTCCTTTATCACTATCTTGAACTTCTCCTTGTCCACTTCCTCCAGCTTGACCGATATGTCAGGCAGTATGCGCGCCTCCTCGCAGGCGTCCAGGGCGTTGTCCACTCCTTCCCTTATTATAGTGAGCAGGGCCTTCGCCTTGTTGTCGTACCCCAGCAGATGACGATTCTTCTCAAAGAACTGCGAAATGCTTATCTCCCTCTGCTCCTCCCCCATCTGCTGCGCGGTCTTTGTGACGTTCACCGGCTCCTTTGCTGCGACAACTTCCGCCATAGTTATGCACCGAACTTGCGGCTGGCCATATACATCCTATGCAAGCCAGCGGCTTATATTATTATTTTGTTTCAGCTAGATATAACCCATTGTTCGTAGAAAAATGGGCCACATTATGCTTTTTTAATGACATCAACATTCGCTTCAATCCTGTTAATTATTAGCTTCAGATCATTTATATTCATTTGCCCAGCCGTCTTCCCTAGGAGGTTATTATTCAGGCCAAGTATATTTATAGCTTCCCTGGACTCGTTCTTTGTGTGGCCAAGCCCGTGGAGCAGCTTGCTGCAGTTTATTATCGCCTCCATCAGCGCGTTCCTGACCTTCTTCCCCCTCATGCAGAAGAGCTCCTTCATTATGTAGCTGACCACGTCCTTCCTGTAGTCGCCTTCCCCTTTCCTTTCAAGCGCTATGACGGTATTGTTTGTCCCGGGCACGGGGTAGAAATCCGCCTTCTCAGGCTGCAGCTTAACCCCCATGTTGAAGAATGCGGAGCACAATACGGACAGCTTGCTGTAACCGTCGTCCCCGTGCTTTGCGGTCATGATCTTCACGAAATGCCTTGGCAGCGTCAGGACGGCCCTCTTGTAGGCCCTCCCCCAGGAGAGCCTGTGCACCAGCGGTTCCAGTATCATGTAAGGCGTGTTGGAGACAATTTTATCATAAGCAAGCTTGTGCATTATCTTGAGAATGTCATCCTGTATTATCTCTATGTTTTCTATGCCAGACAGCTCCTTCTTCAGTATCTCCGCAAGCCTCTCGTCTATCTCCACGGCTATGACCTTCTTGGCCTTCCTGGCCAGCATCCTGGTAAGCGTCCCGAGACCCGGCCCTATCTCCAGGACAGTCTCCCCCCTCTTGATGTCAGCCAGCTTCACAATCTCCTTCAGCACGTGCTCATTGGCCATGAAGTGCTGGCTCAGGTTTGCGTCAGGCCTGATGTCGTATTTCTTCAGCAGCGAAGCGATGTCTATCATACCGTTCTCCTTTGTATATAAGATATCCAGCTCACAAATATAAAGGATGGGAATGGCGTTACTTCACAAAAATCTTGAGGTTATCATAACAGCCCTTCTGGTCCTGAATACCGTGCATGTTGGACTGATTAGTCTTGCTCTAATAGGCACTTTTGCCAATGATTCTAAAACACAGGCTGCAGCCATAGGGGTTCCTGCAATTCCAGCCCAGGCAATATTTACCTGCCCTTCAGAGCCGCCTGAGGCATTCATAACAAAGACAATCGGGCAAGAAGCAGACGATGCAACAAAACCATTGGTTTCCATAAATAGTGATATTTCCGCAGCACGCAGCGAATACAAAGTTACAAGAAGCCAGGCTTCAGCCAGGAAATTGCAGGATCTGGTAGCCTCAAGGAAGAAGCTGCTTATAGGCGCCATGCGCACAAGCCCAGAGGCTGCCGCCGGTCTGATACTTCCGGAAGACCAGAGGAATGACATAGCTGCCATAACAAGGAACTGCATAGAAACAAGGACAACGGTGGAAGGGGTGCTTGAAGTTGATGCCATAGATTATGAGGACGGCACTGCAGTTGAGGCCTACAGGCTGGTCATGGACAATAACCACAGGATATCACTTTACCCCGCCGGCAGGCCGCACGGCAACCTTGTTTCTGGCATGAGAATCAGGGTGGGCGGATTCCAACTGGAGGACAACATTCTCTTTGACAGCTCGTCTTTTGACGGGGACGGTTCGGGCGGCTATGAGGCCCTCAGCCAGCAGACAGATTCCCCCCCGGTCTATGGCAGCCAGAGGACTGTTGTGATAATGGTTTATTTCCTGTTAATGTCGCAGCCTTCCCTCAACCAAACCGGTGTTGATAAGGTAATGAACCAGAATAACGATTTTTATCTTGAAAATTCATATTACCAGGTATGGTTCAACGGGTCTATAAACCAGACTAGCACATCTGACATAGTCGGATGGTATCAAATACCAAGGACACAAACATGCAATCAAGAGGGTGTACTAACGGATGCGATAGCTGCCGCTGATCCTGCAATAACCTTTAACAATTATTCAAGGCTTGTAATAATAGTACCATTCTCGGCTAGTTGCGGCGTTAACGGCATAGGAACCATTGGCAAGAGGAGCAACGTGCCAACCCAGGACGGGCCCGTTAACGTTTCTATCTCCTGGATAGCAGAGTTCGCGGTAAACAATAACCGCACAGTCAAGCATGAATTTGGCCACAACTTTGGCAACCGCCATGCAAGCTTTTATGACTGTGGTTCTGTGCCAATAAGGGGGTCCGGATGCATTTTGTCGGAATATGGAGACATCTATAGCATCATGGGGCAGCCTTCCGCAGGGCATTATAATGCATTGCATAAGGAATATACTGGCTGGTTCAACCAGCCTGGAACTCCAAGAATAGAGGAAGCATCCCAGAGCGGGACATACACCATAGAGCCCATTGAGACCAATACAAGTGGCGGCTTAAAGGCCATAAAAATAACGAGGAACCCGCCGGATTACCTTTTCATAGAATACAGGCAGCCTATAGGCGCAGATAGCGGCTTTTCTGGAACAACTGTATACGACGGGGCGCTGCTGCATGTCAGGGAATCTGGCCTCGCATCCAAATCAGCGCTGATAGACCCTACTGTTCCACCGGCCAATGCCAGCAAATCCGCGCTGCTGCAAGGCGAGAAGCTCACAGATCCTGTCACGTGCATCGAGGTCACCACCATCTCTAGAAATTCAACATCCCTGACGTTCAATATAACTTTACCCAGCATTCCAAACGTTTCCATAACCCCACCGCCCGATGGCAGCTTCCAGACAGGGTTGGTAAACGTCAGTGCATCCGCTTCGGACGCGTCTGGTATAGACAGGGTGGAATTCCACTGGCAAACAATCGTATCCAACACAACTGTGCTCTTTGGCAATGACACGACTGTCCCTTATGAGGCCACGCTAAACACCACACAGGTCCCCAACGGGCTTAATTATATATTTGCAAGGGCATTTGATTCTGTCACAAATTGCCCGCTGGACGACATGGCAGATTCCCCCATTGTTGAAATTGAAGTTGTAAATAATGTTGTCTATATCAGCAGCCCGTTGCGCGGGGGTTATTTGCGCGGGAATGCCACCATCAATGCCACTGTTACAAGCAACATCAACATAACTGTGCACAATGTGTCCTTCTTCAAGGACTCAGATGCGCAGCCCTTCTTCGTTGACTCGGCACCTCCCTACCAGGCAAATCTGGACACCACGGCACTGTCCAACGGCTCGCATTTGCTGAAGGTGATAGGCTGCAATGCCAGCAATGCCTGCGCCCAGCCTCACAGCATTTTCGTGGCTGTAGATAATGAAATCCCTAACACCACGCTGTCGCCCATAGCGTCCCCTGCATCAGGCATCGTGACGCTTTCTGCCAGTGGATTTGACAGGTTAAGCATAAAAAATGTTGACTTCTATCGCGATGCAGGTGTACTATTAGGTTCATCTCCATCTGCCCCGTTATTCCACTGCAAGTTTGACAGCCAAACTAAAACAACCTGCGAGCAAGGCGAAATGCCCGCCACCACCAACGCATCCCTTGTTCCAGGCCTTACAGGAAGCGCCATATACGTTAACGGAGCCAACCACCTCGAGTACGACCCGCAAGGGAATGTCAATATTGAAAACGGGAGCGTGGAGTTCTGGGTCAGGCTTAACTTTGATCCAAACAGCTCGGTGCATGACAGGACATTTTTTGACTTAAGCGGGGCAGGAGGGGTAAATGGAACAGGGCTTTCCTATTCTAAAGGTGCTAAGCTGCTTGTGTTGTATGTAAATAGGGGTTTTGGATCTGGAGAATGCAGCACGTATACTGAGGCCCCACGTACATGGGGGTGGGGACCGAATGCGGAATGGCACAGAATAAAGGCCGTCTGGGACGCAAATGACCCTGTACAAAGCCTGGAGCTTTACACGGACGGCGTAAAGGCCGCAAGTTTCAGTTGCTCGGGCAATGGGTGGGTGCCTATACCTGTTAGTAAAATAAGAATAGGATCAGTTGTTTCCGGATTAGCCGGGGCCAATTCCTCAATAGATGACTTCAAGATATATGGCGAAAAAGTCCCGCCATTCACATTCTCTTGGAATTCCAACGCAACCCCCAATGGGAACCATACCATATACGCCATTGCCAATGATTCCGCCGGCAATTCTGCAAGTTCCCAAAACATGACCGTGACAGTATCAAATTCCCCCCAGGGCGGCTTTGCTAATAAACCCAGACCCCTGAGAAGGGCGTAATGTTGTGGATAACTTCCAGCCAGCTATGGACAGAGTAAAGAAGAAAAAAGGGTATATAGTAATATTATGTAGAGACTTTTTTAGCACAATTCACACTTTATTACAATGACCCGCGAAGACGAGATCAGGAAGATAGAAGAGGAGCTAGCCAGGACGCAATACAACAAGCACACCCAGAAGCACA